>NZ_JAHABE010000001.1:0-243856 GCF_018376515.1 Veillonella sp. oral taxon 158
AAGCTGTTGAATTACAAAACGCCTCAAGAAGTCTTCATTGAAGAAGTTAATAAAGTTATGGATTTACAGAGTGTTCAATTTCATATTGCAATTTAAGAATAAATAAGAATGTTGAGTTAGATATAAATTTATGGCCATATATAATATATAGAAAAATATTATATATTGATTAGATTTATTTGTTACGCTAATATATAAGGTGGGATATAGTGAGTAAAGAAAAACATAAAAAGACTAACGCATTGCGTATCTTAGATACCCATAAGGTACCTTATAGCATTAGTGAGTATGAATGGTCTGAGGATCATGCCGCAGGACTTCATGTAGTAGAGGCACTAGGCCTCGAGGAAAAGGAAGTTTTTAAAACTCTAGTGGGTAAAGGTGATAAAACAGGTTACGTTGTATTCTGTATTCCAGTGGCCGCTGAACTAGATATGAAACAAGCTGCCCGAGTTAGTCATAATAAGTCGGTAGAGCTTGTTCCGGTTAAGGATTTGTTGGGAATTACAGGTTATTTGCGTGGTGGCTGTTCTCCTGTGGGTATGAAAAAAGCATTTCCTACGTACTTTGATGCTACTATGGAACCTCTAGAGTTTGTATATGTTAGTGCAGGCCTACGTGGTATGCAAATGAAAGTAAATCCAAAAGATTTAGCATCTGTTGTAAATGCTGAATTTATTGAACTTACAATGGATCATTAAGAGGTGTGTATGGCTAAAAAGTTTTATGCAGTTCGCAATGGTCGTGTGCCAGGTGTCTATATGACTTGGGCTGACTGTGAGAAGCAGGTAAAGGGCTTTGGTGGTGCTATCTACAAGTCTTTCCCTACGGAAGCAGAAGCTCTTGCTTTTGTGGAGGACTCAGGCTTATCCTTAAGCGATTTTATGAGTGCTAATAAGAGCGAACCTAAATCTTCTCAAGACGTGAAGCCTAAATCGATAAGCTCTAGACCGGTAAGTTTTAGCTCTAGGACTCAAAGTAAAGTAACAGCAAGTGTTGTGAATCCAGATTTTACTAAGCCAAACCATGTGGTTGCTTATATTGACGGTAGTTATAATAAAGGGGCAAATACCGTTGGAGCAGGTGGTGTTATCTTCTTGAATGGGAATAGGGAGACCTTTTCATTTCCATCTACTGATGAACGATATACATCATTTTGGAATGTAGCTGGTGAGTTATTAGCTGCTATGTATGTTATGAAATATGCTGTTGATCGCGGCGTTCCTGAATGTTCACTTTATTATGACTATATGGGCATTGAAATGTGGGCTACGAAGGGTTGGAAACGGAATAATGCGCTTACTCAACAGTACGCAGCATTTTATGACTCCATAAAAGACCGTGTGTGCGTACACTTTCACAAGGTAGCTGCTCATACGGGCGATACATATAATGAAATGGCCGATGCACTAGCTAAACAAGGTGCAGGTATTTAGAAATATAAGAAGGGAGGGTACTATGAATATATGTGTTACAGGTGGGGCCGGATTTATTGGCTCTCATCTTGTGGATCGATTAATTGAATTAGGGCACAATGTGCTTGTTATAGATAATTTATCTACTGGTATGCGTTCTTTTGTACATGAAGCAGCTCAATTTATTGAGATGGATGTACGAGATCCTAAACTAGTATCTATTTTTGAAGAGTTTAAGCCCTCTATCGTATTTCACGAGGCAGCGCAAACTATGGTTCAATCCTCTATGGAGAACCCTAGTTATGACTGTGATGTGAATCTATTGGGTCTTATTAATGTTTTAGATGCATGTCGGCAGGTGAAAGTTGAACAATTCTTAATGCCTTCGTCCGCCGCTGTTTATGGGGATTTAGCAGTATTGCCGTTAACTGAGGAATTAAGTGGCATGCCATCTTCCTTTTACGGACTAACAAAGCTTACTGCAGAAGGTTATTTGCGTATTTATCGTGAAGCCTTTGGATTAAATACAGTGTGCTTTAGATATGCCAATGTATATGGACCACGTCAAGGTGATGGTGGTGAAGGTGGCGTTATCAGTGTCTTTAACCGTTTAATCGTTGAAGGTCAGCCTTTAACCGTATACGGTGATGGCGAGCAAACTAGAGACTTCATTTATGTAGATGATGTGGTAGATGCTAATATTAAGGCTATGGGGAATAGTCAATGTACAGGTATTTATAATGTATCTACCAATAAGGGAACATCTGTTAATGAGTTGATTACGCGATTCCGTGCTATTAGTGGTGCTGACTTTATGGTGCACTATGAGGCTGAGCGGGTAGGGGATATCAAGCATTCTCGTTTGAGTAATACCAAGGCAGAACGCGATTTTGGCTTTGTTGCCACAACTACACTAGAGGACGGCTTACAAAAAACATTAGAATATTTTAAAGCTCATCATAAGTAAGGGATACAAGGTTTGGGGATATGAGTGATACACAATTTTGGGTAACTGTAGGTGTCTGGAATCTCATCGTATTTAGTATGTATGGATATGATAAATTATGTGCCATCAAGGGATATGGACGAATTTCAGAGTTTACTTTATTATTTTTAGCATTTGCCTTTGGTGGTGTAGGTGCTTTATTAGGCATGGTTCTGTGGCGCCATAAGACATTAAAGGTTAAATTTAAGCTGGCTATTCCTATTGCGTTGCTGTGGTCTGTCTATGCAGTAGGCTTCGGTTATGGTTTGTGGGTAAACTGATTGCATAAACTAATATTTTATTCATTCTTTTATGATATAATGGGTAAAATATTGTACATAAAATGTCAGTGAAGGAGATATTTGATGTTGCGATTACAATCGGGGTTCGAGTTAGATTACGCTAACATATATAATGAAAGTTGCATACAAGAGCGAGATGTAAATAATTTTGAACGAGCTATACAGAATGTGTGGCGTCATACAAATATTTTACGCTCTACAGGCTTCGAAGAAGGCCATGTTTCTAAAGATGGTTTACCTGAACCTGTATTGTTTTATCAGCTTCCATACATTTCGGAAGACGGTATCAATACACCAGATATGTTGAAACGTCTTTACGAGTTGCGTGACTATGCGCGTCACAATATTGATACAGTTGTGTCTGTAGGCATTGGCGGCTCCTACTTAGGGAGCAAGGTTATTTTTGATGTTCAATGTGGTGCATTTTGGAATAATTTAAGTACAGAAGAACGCAATGGATATCCACGGATGTACTTTGCTGGGTTTAATGTGGATGGCGACTATTTAGCAGGTCTTATTCGTACCTTAGAATATCAAGCTCAGAAAAAAGGTCCTGACTATAAGGTGATGCTCGTTATTACCTCCAAGTCTGGTTCTACAATCGAACCAATGGCTAACTTCATGATTTTGGAGAAGGCTTTACAAGATCGCAACATTAACTATGAAGTAGTAGCTGTTACAGATGTATCTGATGATGAACATCCTACAATTTTAAGGGCTATGGCGCTAGAAAATAATTGGAAGACATATAGTATTCCATATGGCGTTGGTGGCCGTTTCTCTGTATTTACAGAGGTAGGCTTTGTAACGGCTGCACTTGTGGGTTTTGATATTGAAGGCTTCTTAGCTGGTGCAGCGTCTATGGACGTAGCCTGCCAAGAAGAGGATATTTTCAAAAATCCTGCTTTATTAAGTGCTTTATTAAAATATATTGCATCTGAACGGTATGGTCGTATTATTGAAGTATTTATGCCATATAGTGACGCGCTTCACTCTTTATCCGACTGGTATGTGCAGCTTTTATCTGAATCGCTTGGTAAGATGAGTAATACATGTTTGCCATATGGTCGTACTCCAGTAGCTGCAGTAGGCACTATGGATATGCACGCTCAAGTGCAGGAACATCAAGAGGGGCGCCTTAATAAAGTCGTTCAATTTATTAAGGTTAAAGACTGGAAACATAATCTCATTGTGCCAGATACATATAGTGAATATGAACGTTTACACTCTCTATCTGATGTAGGGATTTGTGATATTTTAAATATTGCCTTAGATGCCAATAGAGAGGCCTTATCTAGTGACAATCGCTTTAACATGACTATAACTGTTCCAACGCTTAATGCATTCCATTTAGGGGAAATTATGTTTATGCATTGTTGGGCGGTTTATTTCGAGTCTATTTTTGCTGGTGTTGATGCCTTTGACCAACCAGGTGTTGAGGTCTATAAACGTCTCATCGGGCCTAAATTAGCTCGTGCAAAGGATACACATAATTCATAAGGGGGAACTATGAATATTTTAGTAACAGGTGGTGCTGGCTATATTGGGAGTCATACTGTACGTGCCTTACAACAAGCAGGTTATACACCAATCATTGTAGATAATTTATCTCGCGGACATGTAGAATCTATTCCTGAAGGGGTTACATTCTACAATATGGATATTGCAGATCCTAAGTTAGTCGATATTATGAAAGATAATAATATCATTGGTGTTATGCATTTTGCAGCCCACTCTCAAGTTGGGGAATCCATGGTAAATCCAGCTATTTATTATGAAAATAATGTGGTTGGTTCTTATCACCTTATTGAATCTGCTCGTGCAGCAGGTGTGAAGCATTTCGTATTCTCTAGTACGGCTGCAGTATATGGTGAGCCTGAGGTGGTACCAATTCGAGAGGATGCTCAATTGCAACCAACGAATGTATATGGTCGCACTAAATTGATGATTGAAGAAATGCTATCTGATTACAGTTCTATTTATGGTTCTACATACGTAGCATTGCGCTACTTTAATGCGGCAGGTGCCGATCCATCTGGTACGATTGGGGAAGACCATCATCCAGAGACTCATTTGATTCCACTCGTGCTCGATGCAGCTCGTGGTAAAAGAGAACATATAACTGTATTTGGTACTGATTACGATACAGCTGATGGTACATGTGTGCGCGACTATATTCATGTTAATGATTTAGCAGCTGCTCATGTATTAGCTATGGATTATTTACGTAAAGGTGGAGAATCCCAAGTATTTAATCTTGGTAGTGGTAATGGCTTCTCCGTAAAAGAAATCATCGAAACTGCAAAAGAGGTTACAGGCATCGATATTCCTGTTCAATATGGTGAACGTCGTGCTGGTGATCCAGGTACTTTGATTGCTTCTTCTGAAAAAATCAAAAACTTACTTGGTTGGGATCCTAAATTCAGCAATGTAGCTGATGTTATCAAAGATGCTTGGAAATGGCATACATCTCATCCAGATGGCTTTAACAGTAAATAAAATAAGAGCAAATCTTTTTGATTTGTCAATATAATGAATGACTCTATTAGTCACCTAGGTGACTGGTAGAGTCATTTTTTTGTAGGGATTTAGAAGGGGCTCCTAGAAATAGTTCGAAGGAGGTGAATTATGAACTTACAAGACTATATAGAACAGATCAAAGGCTGGATTGGTAGACAATGTTTTCTTGTACGACACTATCGAATTGCGATTTTTATATTCTTTATACTGGCTTTAGCAATGATAGTAGTTGGCATTTTTTACCCTCACGAAGAGGAACATATCAATATTATTTCAGCTCAATCAGAGGGGACTATTGATAATCAAAGGCAGGTAGATGACTCTATTGTTAAAGGACGCTTACTATATGATGTGAGTAGTGTAGAACGGCCTCATCCTTGGCGAGAGGTCTTTAAAGATATTTCTAGTACCGATTTATTAAGCCAAAGTGATAAGACGAAAGATATGGATAATGATTTAGATACTATTAGCGATGATGAAACATCACTTAGTGATAGCAAGAAAATAAGTAATAAAAGAACTTCACGGAAACATAGAAGTACGAAGAATCAAACTATAAAGACGGATAGAAAGAATAAAGATTGGAATAGCAATATGACCCATGATGATACCAATAACTATGGTAATGAAAGTGTTCACTCCAGAACAGGTATTAATTCTAACGCGTTGGCTCTAGAACAACGGATTGAACTTGTAGGAATTATTGAAGGAAATCAAAAGGTTGCTATTTTACGAAGAGGCTCAGAGGAGCAGATGGTTACAATTGGAAGTAGTTGGCAAGGGATATCAGTATCTGCTATTACTGAAAATAGCGTAGAAATCGTCGAAGGAGGTTCATCACGATGGCTAAAAATCGAGTGATCATAAAAATAGTTATACTAATAGCTATACTGACATATTTATTATTAGGAGGACCATTAGTTGTATTAGGAAATACTACAGAAGAAAAGGTAACAAATAATATAAGAAATAATATAACCAATAATATAACCAATAGTGTAACCAATAGCGTTGAGAGTAATAAAGATAAAGAACCAATTACAATATCTGTACGGAATGGATCATTAAAAGAGACTGTATTAGGCATTTGTCGAAGTTATGGTATATCAGTTATCGGTGTAGAGTCATTAAAGGGAAATATTACGGCAACCGTAAAAGGGGAGTCTCCAGAAGAGGTTATTAAAGAACTAGGGCGGATATATCATTTTTCTGTATCAAAGCAACATAATACATTACTTATTGAATCTGATGAGGCAACACTGGAGAACAGAGAACTCTATGTACTGTCCCCAGAACACTTACCAGCAGAATCTTTGAAAGCTGTAATGGGCACTGTAGTAAAGAATGATAAAATGGCCGTACTTTCAGAACAAAATGAGGTTATTATGCATTTAACGAGCGGAGAAAAAAGGCGGATAGAAACTTTAGTCCGTGCTATCGATAAGGAGCCTAAACAAGTACAATTAGAAGCTACGATTATTGCTATGGAGCAATCCTATGCAAAAGAACAAGGTTTTCGTTGGTCTTGGCTCAGTTTGACTGGTCATGGTGAAGATAAGACTAATTCGTATGGGGCTGTTACCTTTGGTAAAACACCAAGTGGAGAAGCTTATAAGTTTTTTGTGAAACCAGAACTAAGTCTTATGGAAAGTTCTGGAAAAGCTGTTCTAATAGCTAAACCATCTATTATGGCCCTCAATGGAGAGACTGCACACATATTAATAGGTGAACGTATCCCTGTTATAGAAGAGGCAGAGGTGAATGGAGAGCGCAAGCGATTTACCCGCTATGAAGAGGTGGGGATTAAGTTAAACTATACTCCTATTATTACTGCAGATGGCGGTGTAGACGCAAATATACATGCCGAGGTAAGTACACCGATTATGGTTTCGGAAATGAAAGCTTATAAAATTAGTACAAGGCAGGCTCATACTAGAGTGCGTCTACAACAAGGGGAAGTGCTTATCATAGGTGGACTCATGGATAATCGAGACCAGCAGCAAATACAAAAGGTACCCATATTAGGAGATATTCCGTTATTGGGCAAATTATTTCGTCATAGCAGAAAATCAAAAGATTCTGTAGAGATGTTGATGTTGGTCCGGGCAACTGTGGTATAATAAAGGGTAAATGATTAGGAGGTTGTGAATGGAACGCATTCGAATGATAGGCCTTGGAAAATCATTTGGGGTGCGCCAAGTATTTTCCAATGTTTCTTTTGAGATAAAAGAGGGCGATCGACTCGCCTTGGTAGGGCCCAATGGAGCCGGTAAATCTACCTTATTAAAATGCATATTAGGCTATGAGGAGCTTGATGAAGGCAATATAGTTAAGTCTCCTGTTGCAAGTATTGGCTACTTGCAACAAGATGTAAATCTTGGTGACGATAGTTTAGCTACTGAGATTGAAAAGGCCTGGGCTGATGTACATGCATTGGAAGATCAACTTAAAGAACTTACGAGTCGCTTAGAAACGGAAGAGGCTAGTGAAGCTGATTTACAACGCCTAGATTATTTACAAAATCGTCTAGAATGGCTTGGTGGGTATGACTATGAGCAAAAGACAAAGCGTATTGTTTATGGTTTAGGTTTTACTGATGAAGACCTAGACAAACCAGCTAATGCTTTTTCTGGTGGTCAAAAAACGCGTATTAACTTAGCAAAGGCTTTAGTTCGCCGTCCAGATTTTCTGTTCTTGGACGAACCGACAAACCATTTAGATATGGATATGCTCGAGTGGCTTGAGGGATACCTATCCGCCTATCCCGGTGGTATTCTTATCGTCAGTCATGACCGTTATTTCTTAGACCGCATCGTCACTGGCGTTGTGGAGCTAGATAATCATAAGGCTACAACGTATCGTGGTAACTATAGTCGCTATATCCAACAACGTGATGAACGTTTGAAGGCAGATATGGTGGCTTATGAGAAACAACAAGAGTATATCAAGAAAACCGAGGCTTATATAGATAAATACCGGGCAGGTATCAAGTCTAAAATGGCTCGTGGTCGTCAGTCCCAGCTCAACCGATTAGAACGTCTTGAGGCGCCTGTTACTTCACATCATTTACAATTTTCATTTCCTCCAGCGGCTATGAGTGCTGATAAGGTGCTAGTCTTAGATCACTTATCTGTTGGGTATGGTGAAAGTCGCATTATTGATGATATATCTCTCGTTGTTCGTCGCGGTGAGTCTGTAGCTCTTATCGGTCCTAATGGAGCAGGTAAATCGACTCTAGTAAAAACTATTGTAGGCGAACTATTCCCTGAATCTGGTCATGTAGATATTGGCAATCGCGTACAAGTGGGTTACTTCTCACAAGAGCACGAAGAGTTACATGATTCTTGGCAGGTAGTAGAAGAGATTATGAATCACTTTAACTACAGTGAAGATAAGGCTCGTAATGTACTTGGTGCATTTCTCTTTAAAGGGGATGATGTGTTTAAACTGGTCGGTGATTTATCCGGTGGTGAAAGAGCGCGTTTGGCATTGCTGAAATTATTCCTTCAAGGTGATAATTTCCTTATTTTAGACGAACCGACAAACCATTTAGATATTCCTACGCGAGAAATTGTGGAAGAAGCACTACAACAATTTGAAGGAACTTGTTTCATTATTTCTCACGATAGATATTTCTTGGATCAAGTTTCTACAAAAACAGTAGTACTAGATGATGGAAAAATCACTGAGTATCTCGGTAATTATTCATACTACAAGGAAAAGCTAAAGGAGCAAGAAGACTTATTAGCGATAGCTAATGAGCAGAACTTAGACGCTGATAAGGTTGAGAGCAAATCTGGTTCAGCTGATGAGCCAGCACTTTCAGCATCAGAATCTACAGAGGAAAATCAGAAGAAACCGAATGCCTATATGGTGGAAAAACAATTAGCAGAGGTGGAATCTGAAATCGCTCGCCTTGAGGCAACAATGAAGATGTACGAGGTGCAATTAGCAAATCCTGTAGTGCAACAAGATTTAGATGAAATGTCCAAAATCTCTATGCAAATTGAGGAAACTCAAAGTGAGTTAGATTCATTGTATGAGAAGTGGGAAAGATTATCTGAATAGCTTATTTAATGTATATATTATTGGGGAATTAAAATCATTATCTTTTAATTGACAAAGTATTTTAGATTCTCATAATATAGGAATAGATTTAAAGTTTTATGTTTTTAAGGAAGGGTGTAACATGAATAAATCCATGTTGAAAAAAGCAGCCATTTTTGGTCTTGCTGGTGTAATGGCAGTTGCTGCTGGTTGTGGTAGCAATAAAGATGCAGGAAATGCAAATAGCAATGAAGCTAAAATTGCATTATTGACAACAACAACTGGTGGTGCCGCAGCATATGGTGAATCCATTAAAGCTGGTGCAGAATTGGCTGTAAGCGAAATCAACGCTGATGCAAACGCTGTAAAAATTAATTTGTTAGTAGAAGATACTAAAGGTGATAAAAACGAAGCTATCAATGCGATGAACAAAGTAATTGCAAAAGATAAAGTTGTAGCAGTTATCGGTCCTATGCTATCTGGTGAAATGATGGCAGCTGGTCCTGTAGCAAATAAAAGCAAAGTAGTAGCGCTTGGTACATCTACAACTGCTGAAGGTATTACAGATATTGGGGATTATATCTTCCGTAATGCTGTACCAGAATCCTTGGCTGTAGACACAGCTATTAAAGAAGCTCATAAAACATTGGGCTTTAAAACAGCAGCTATTATGTATTCTAACAACAATGACCAAATGGTATCTGTAAACAATACAGCTCGTAAAGCATTGGAATCTGTAGGCGTACAAATCGTTGATACTGAAACATTTGCAGATAAAGATACTGACTTCTCTGCTCAATTGACTAAGATTCAACAAGCTAAACCAGATGTAATTATCGTTGCATCCCTTTACCAAGAAGGTGCCCTTATCATGAAAAAAATGCGTGAAATGGGTATGAATCAACCTGTAGTTGGATCCAATGGCTTCAACAGCCCACAATTCATTAAAATTGCTGGCGATGCGGCTAACGGCGTTATCGTTGGTACACCTTGGTTCCCTAATAAAGAAGACCAAAAGGTTAAAGACTTCCGTAAAGCTTATGTAGCTAAATATGGTAAAGAACCTGACCAATTCGCTGCACAAGCATACGATGCCGTATATCTTTATGAAGCAGCGTTGAAAAAAGCAGGCTCCACAACTGATCGCGAAAAATTCCGTGAAGCATTGAAAAACATTGCTGACTTCGTTGGTGTAACTGGTCAATTCAAGTTCAACGAAAAACGCGATCCTTCCATGGAAGTTCAAGTATTACAAATTAAAAACGGTCAATTTGACGCATTAACAAAATAAGTTGAGGTAGTATAGTGTTTTTACAACAATTAGTTAACGGGTTAACCCTCGGTAGCTTATATGCTGTACTCGCTATTGGCTTAACACTTGTGTTCGGTGTTTTGAATATTATCAACATGGCTCACGGAGGCATCTTCATGATAGGTGCCTTCGTTGGTCTTTTTATGGTAACAATTTTTAACGTTAACATTTTTGTAGCCCTTATCGTAGCTATGGCAGTAGGTGCTATCCTTGGTTATCTTCTAGAATTTGTGGCCCTTCGTCCACTACGCAAGAAAAAGGTGTCTCACTTGGCACCACTTATTAGTACCATTGGTGTTTCCATCTTTATTGAAAGCTTGGCATTATTGCTTTGGGGTCCTCAAACAAGATCTTTCCCACCAGATTATATTGGTGGTCTTATCGACTTTGGAGCTTTTAAAATTTCCATGGTACAAATCATTGGCTTAGGTGTTTCTATCGTTTTAATGCTCATTTTAAATATAGTTATTAAGAAAACTAAAATTGGTAAGGCTATTCGCGCCGTATCAATGAGTACTGAAACGGCTGCACTTCTAGGTATTAACCCTACGATGATTATTTCTGTTACAGTAATGATTGCCTCTGCACTAGGTGCAGCTGCAGGTGTATTAGTAGGCTTATCTTTCAATGCTATTGAACCTACTATGGGCGTTATCATCGGCTTTAAAGGTCTTGCCGTACTTATTTTAGGTGGTCTTGGCAATATTACAGGTGCTATGGTTGGGGGCTTCATTCTTGGTGTAGCAGAGGTATTCTCTGTTGCCTATGGTGCTTCTACATTCCGTGATGCCGTAGCCTTTGGTCTCATTATCCTATTATTGTTCTGGCGCCCACAAGGCTTGTTTGGTTCTAAAGATAAAGGGGGGAGACCATGATGGATTTATTAAACCCGTATTATCTACAGATCGTGATGTTCTTCATCATCAATGCCATCATGGGTATTTCTATTTACTTTACACTTGCCAGTGGTCAGCTCTCTCTTGGGGCAGCAGGCTTTATGAGTGTAGGTGCTTATGTAGGCGCTATGCTTTCTTTGAAAGCTGAATTGCCTATCGTTGTTGGCATTCTAGTAGGTGGCTTAGTTGCAAGTCTTGTAGCAGTTATCATTGGCTTACCAACAACAAGACTTAAAGGCTTGTATCTAGCTATTTCAACCCTTGGTTTTGGTGAAGTAGTACGCGTTATTTTCTTGAATTTAGATGTTACAAATGGTGCTTTAGGTTTATCTGGTATCCCTTCTATTCCTCAAGAATTGACAAACTATGCCTATGAATTTGATATGGATGGCCTAATGGGCCTTGATGCTGTGACATGGGGGAATTTGATAGCTATCATTATTTTGTTGGCTATTTTAGTTTTGATTATTGCTTTCTGTGTACGCATTAATAATAGTCGTGTTGGTCGAGCTTTTGCGGCAATCAAAGCGGATGATCATGCGGCAGAACTAATGGGGATTAACGTTGTATACTACAAAATGATGGCCTTTATTATTGGTGCATTTATTGCTGGCATCGGTGGCGGTTTGTATGCTCACATTACAAACTTTATCAATCCTACAGATTTCAGCTACCATAAAGTAGTACAAATCTTGTTATTCCCAGTATTTGGTGGCTCCAATGTGGTATGGGGTTCTGTACTCGGCTCCTTTATTCTTACATTATTGCCAGAAGTATTGCGTTTCTTGTCCGATTATCGAGATATCATTTATGGTGCTTTACTTGTTATCTTGATGGCTGTTCGTCCAGATGGTATTTTAACAGAATCTATGATGGACAAAATTAGCCGTAAGTTAGGCTTTAAAAAAGCTCCTTATATTCCAGAATCACAAGTATTAACAGAACGCTTTGAAGCGTACAAACGCAAACAACAAGAAGAAAAACAAGGATAGGAGGGAACTGAATGCTATTAGAATTAAATGAAGTAAGTAAAAGCTTTGGTGGCGTTGCAGCTCTCACTGGTGTATCCTTCGGTGTTAAACAAGGTGAAGTATTTGGTGTTATCGGTCCAAATGGTGCCGGCAAGACTACACTTTTTAACTTGATTACTGGTGTATTTCCAGCAAGCTCTGGTGAAATCGTTTTTGACGGCATGTCTGTAGTAGGTATTAAGCCACATAGAACTGTTGAAATGGGGATTGCTCGTACGTTCCAAAATATTCGTCTTTTTGGTAATATGACAGCTCTTGAAACTGTATTAACTGGTATGCATTGTCGTACTGGGTCTGGTTTCTTGTCTAGCTTCTTGAAAACAAAACGTCAACGCATCGAAGAAGAGCGTTGTCGTGGCATTGCTTACGAGTTCTTAAAGCTTGTAGGCCTAGAAGAAGATGCTGAAGAAGTTGCTACATCACTGCCATATGGTAAGCAACGTCGCCTTGAAATTGCTCGTGCTTTAGCAACACATCCACAATTGATCTTGCTCGATGAACCTGCAGCGGGTATGAATGATAGTGAAACTGAAGTTCTTCGCCAACTAATTGGTAAGATTCGTGACTTAGGTATTACTGTTGTAGTTATTGAACATGCCATGGAATTAATGATGAATATCTGTGATCGTATGGTAGTTCTTAATTTTGGTAAGAAAATTGCTGAAGGTACACCTCAAGAAATTCAAAATAACGAGGCTGTAATTGAAGCATACTTAGGTAAAGAGGAGGTGTAATATGTTAAAACTAGAAAATATTGTGGCTGGTTATGGACATATTACAGCCTTAAAAGATGTGAGTTTAGAAGTGCCACAAGGTTCTGTTGTATCTCTTATTGGTGCCAATGGTGCCGGTAAAACTACAACAATGAAAACAATTATGGGCCTTGTAAAACCAACTTCTGGTCGAGTGATCTTTGAAGGTCAGGATATTACTGGTCGTCAAACCCATCAGATTGTACATGCTGGTATTTCCTTAGTGCCTGAAGGGCGTCAAATTTTACAAGATATGAGCGTTTATGAAAACTTAGAAATGGGCGCTTATATTCGTAAAGATAAGGAAATCGAAGAGGATATCAAAAAGGTATTTAAACGATTCCCAATTCTTGACGAGCGTAGCTACCAATTAGGTGGTACGTTATCTGGTGGCCAACAACAAATGCTTGCCATTGGTCGTGCACTTATGGCTCGTCCAAAATTGTTATTGTTAGACGAACCATCTATGGGCCTTGCTCCATTGGTAGTTAATGAAATTTTTGAAACTATCAAAGAAATCAGTGCTGAAGGTACAACAGTTCTCTTAGTAGAACAAAATGTTCGTCAAGCATTAAAAATTGCTGATTACGCTTATGTATTAGAAACAGGTAAAATGGTCTTGTCTGGTCCAGCTGATGAAGTGCGTCATAATCCACGTGTTATGGAAGCTTACTTAGGTGGTCGAGTTGAGTAAATAATGACCATATTTATCTAAAATTTTAAATAAGGTGTATATACTAATTTTTTTAGTATATACACCTTATTTTTTTGTTTATCAATAAAAGTGATGAGTGAGCGGTGAAAATGTGAGCCAATAGTGAAATGACTTTACATATATTTAATTATTTTACTAAATTTTAAGAAAAAACGGAGTGAATTATCTATGAAATGAGTAAAAAATAACTCATGAAAATACCGTGAAAATACTATGTTTACTGCATTTGTTATTGAAGGTTTGATGAAGTTCACTCAGAATACCTTGGGTTTATAGAAGTACATTTAAAAAAATGATAAAATAGCTTAACCGATATTTTAGTATTAACAATACTAATAATCATGTGATGTATTGAACATGTTGAATGTAAAACAAAGAGGTAAAGTATGAATAAAAAACAGTATGTGATGATGGCTGCATTTTTATGTGCAACGACAACCACTATGGCAGCACCAGTAAGTGTAACTACTGAAGAGGGCTATAATACTAAAACTGTACAGTTGGAAGGTCATGCACCTTTGGAAACTAGTGCATCTGTAATTAGCTCTGACAAAGAATATCGCCTACGCCAAGGGGATGAATTAACGATTCAAGTCGTACAACAGGCCGATCTTGGAACTCGTAATGGTAATGACATTATGTATGCAGTTCGTCCAGATGGTTATGTATCTTTCCCTATGGTAGGTGCCGTAAAAGCAGACGGTTTAACTGTTGATGAGTTTACTGCTGCATTACAGCAAGGGTTATCTCGATACATTATTAATCCAGATATTACTGTAAATGTTACAAAACTTGGTGGTGTACGAGTATATGTATTTGGTGAAATTAATCGACCAGGTGCTTATACGCTAACGAAGTCTAGCACAGTTATTGATGCGATTGGCGCGGCAGGTAGCTTCAACTGGGATACAGCGAAGAAGAAAATTTATTTAATTCATCAAGATAATCCAGAAAAACCAATCCCAATTAATCTAAATCGTATCTTACAAACTGG
The DNA here is from genome assembly GCF_018376515.1 of Veillonella sp. oral taxon 158. Taxonomy (NCBI): domain Bacteria; kingdom Bacillati; phylum Bacillota; class Negativicutes; order Veillonellales; family Veillonellaceae; genus Veillonella; species Veillonella sp. oral taxon 158. The sequence goes on from NZ_JAHABE010000001.1 coordinate 14,970, forward strand.
GGATATGACTGAAAATTATATTATGAGAGAGGGCGATGTTCTTTACTTAACTAAAAACAGCCGTATTAACTTTGCTCGTGATATTGCTCCAATCTTAACTGGCGCTTATATGGTATCACGCATAGGTAAGGATTAAGGATAAGAATTATCTGTCATATAAGGGGGCGTTCTTTTGCGTTCATATTTATTACCAGCCATATTGTTTATTGCCGACATTGCAACTATTGTTATTGTTGCATTTGTCAGTTTATTTATTCGATTTGATGGCTATATAGAACCTCAATATATTAACCAAATGGTAGATGCTTTACCGCTACTACTAGTTTCCTATATGTTGATGTTCTTGCTTATGCATTTGTACACGCGTATTTGGCGTTATGCAGGGATGCGAGAGGTATTGGCAGTATCTGTCGCTACGACAGTAGGTACAGCAATCTTTTACTCCTCTATGTTTGTATTTGGTAAATCATTACCAAGATCAATCTATTTTATTACCTGGTTCCTTACAACTGGTGCAGTAGGTATGGGACGCATGTTGCTACATTATGTGGCGCTTCATTATAGCAGTGGGGATGATGGTGAAAGTGGTCAAGTGAATACGTTGATCATTGGTGCTGGCGATGCAGGGGCAACTATTGCTCGTGAAATAGAGCGATATCATAAGCGCTCTCGTCGAATCATTGGCTTTGTAGATGATGATATGTTCAAACATAACCGCCTTATGAATGGCTTTAGAATTTTAGGTAATCGTGAAGATATTCCTATGTTGGCAGCCAAATATAAGATTGAAGAAATCATCATTGCCATGCCGTCGGTTAAGCGCGATGTTATCCGCGAGATTATGGAAATTTGTTCTCCTCTTAAATGTAAGATTAATACCTTGCCAGGGGTGTACCAGTTACTTGATGACGAAGTCCTTGTATCTCATCTACATCCTGTTTCCATTGAAGACCTATTAGAACGTGATGAAATTCACCTCGATACTTCTAAGGTGGAACCATATCTTAAGGATAAAGTAGTTCTTGTTACAGGCGCTGGTGGCTCTATCGGCTCTGAAATTTGTCGCCAAGTACTACGTGTAAAACCTAAGAAATTATTATTACTTGGCCATGGTGAAAACAGTATTTATATTATTCACCAAGAATTGCGTAGTGTTGCACCAGAAGGTACTTTGGTACCTATCATTGCAGATATTCGAGATAAGAATCAATTAGAGCAAATCTTTAAAGCTTATAATCCTGAGGTAGTATTCCATGCTGCAGCTCATAAACATGTACCACTTATGGAAATTCAACCTATAGCAGCTGTGCTTAATAACATTTACGGTACCCGAAATGTAGCAGATGTGGCTGGTGCTCATGGGGTTGAGCGATTTGTTATGATTTCTACGGATAAAGCTGTTAACCCTACTAGCGTTATGGGGGCCACTAAACGGGTGGCAGAAAAGGTTGTACTAGGTATGAATCATAAATATGATACCAAGTTTATTACGGTCCGTTTTGGTAATGTACTTGGTAGCCGTGGTTCTGTTATTCCCTTATTCCGTAAACAAATTGAAGCAGGCGGTCCTGTAACTGTTACAGATCCAGAAATGACTCGTTATTTCATGACTATTCCAGAAGCAAGCCAACTAGTGCTACAAGCTGGTGCCATGGGTAAGGGCGGCGAAGTGTTCCTCTTAGATATGGGCGAACCAGTTAAGATTGTAGATTTAGCTAAAAATATGATTCGTCTTTCTGGTTTTGAACCAAATAAGGATATTCGTATTGAATTTACAGGTTTGCGCCCAGGGGAAAAATTATACGAAGAGTTATTAACTGCTGAAGAAGGCACGAATACAACTACGCATAAGAAAATCTTTGAAGCTGCGTTAGAAGATGTTAACCAAGAATGGTTAGGCCGTGAAATCGAGCGCTTTGAAACATGTAGAACTGATATGGATGTAATCAATGTGTTACAGGATATCGTTCCTACATACCATCCAAATCATAATATCTAAATTGTCACTATATTAGTTATTAATTCACGTATATTACTACATCGTTATATAGCTATTTTATATTTACTTACATTGTGCTTTGCTTGAGAGAGATAGACACAGTTCACAATCCTTAGAGGGAGAGACCCTGTTGTTTGTATACTTTCACAGAAAGGGGTATATGGGTGGAACAAATTATCGATTTAAAAGAGGTAGGTAAAGTCCTCGTTAAGAAGCGCCGTAAAATTATCAATATTACGGTAGCCTGCATGGTACTAGGTGGTGCCTATGGTTTTCTAGCGCCATCTACGTATCAATCTACATCTATGTTGCGCATTAAGCAGGCTCAAGGCTTAAGCAATTCTGTATTATCAAGTTCCAATGGCTATTCTGACGCTATGTCTCGTCAATTGATGAACACAGATGCAGAAATCTTAAAAAGCCGTAATGTAGTAGAACCAGTTATTGCTGCTATTGAAGATCCTGAAGGGACAGGAAATGCGCCGACATACGAAGAGTTTGTTAAAACGCGTATTGAAACAAAACCATACAAGGAAACTGAGTTGTTACAAGTGAGCGTAACAGGCAAAAGTCCTGAACAAGCTCAAGAAGCTAATAAATTGCTAATTGATAACTTCTTGAAGCGCCTTGCTGAAATTTCTCATGTTGAACAACGTGCTACTCGTGAATTTTTACAAAAACGTGTTGTAACTGCTAAAACTGAATTGGAACAAGCAGAAAAGAAATTACAACAATTCCAAGTTGACAACAAAGTTTACTCCACAGCCGATCAAATGAAAGGCTTAACAGATAAGATTACACTTATCGATCGTGAAAAAGCGCAAAATCAACTTGATTTAGAAACGGCACAAGCTGCATTAGGCAGTATCAATGAACAATTGGGTTCTGCTGGTAAAAGTATCGCTGATAGTGCTACAGTTCAAGCTTACAAAGGTCAATTAGCGGATCTTGAATCTCGTAAGGCTTCTTATGTTGGTAAATATACTGATGAACATCCTGCGATGAAAGAAATTAACCAACAAATTGAAGAAGCTAAGAGTGGTCTGAATGCAGAAATTAACGCTATTGCGTCTCAACAAGCACCTTCTAGCAACTCTGCACAACAAGGTTTGTTAGCTGATAAATTTAGAAATGAAGCCGCTCTTGCAGTAGCTCAAGGTAAACAATCTACATTAGCTGAACTTGATAAAGCAAACGAAGAAGCTATGAAAGGCTTGCCTGAAAAAGAACGTGGCTATATCCAAGCAAAACGCGATGTAGATGTGGCACAAGATATCTACCAAATGTTATCCACTCGCTTAGAAGAAGCAAAGGTAGCAGAGGTGATGGTGCCAAATGAAGTTCAAATCGTAGATGCTCCTACATTGCCAGAAAAAGCAATTGCTCCGCGTAAAGTTCTCATTCTATTAGGCTCTGCAATTTTAGGCCTCATCCTTGGTTGCCTCTACACATTGGGCCAATTCTTCTGCAATCGCAAAGTTCAATCTGTACAAGAAATCAATGATGTTCTTGGCATTGAAAACTTAGGTGTGATTCCAAATCACGAAGAGAAAGAATACGAAGAACCTAGTAATCGTATCGTAGCATTGTTGCGCAAAGTGAGAGGTTAATATGATCAGACTAATTTCTAATGAACGTGGTGATACAGCACTCGTAGAAGCATATCGTACATTGCGTAGCAATTTACAATATGTATGTAATCAACAAAAATGTAAGCTTATCTGTATTACAGCCGCTACTAGCGGTGAAGGCACTTCTGAAGTAGCCGCTAATACTGCATTAGCTTTGTCTAAAAACAATAATAAAGTATTACTGATTGACGGTAATTTACGCAATCCAGTACAACACTTAGCCTTTAATGTGCAAAATAAAGGTCTTACTAATGCAGTAATGATGGATGAAGACTTGACGATTCATCGTAATGTACAACCTCATTTAGATATATTGACAGCAGGTGAAGTGGTTCAGCATCCTTCTGAAGTAGTAGACTCAAGTAAATTGCCAACAATTTTAGATTATGTACGCGATGAATATGATGTGGTTATCATCGATACGCCACCAGTATTATCCGTTACTGATGCTATTGTATTAGCTGAAAAATCCGATGGTGTTATGCTCGTTGTTAGAAACGAAGTAGCAAGCCCAAAAGATTTGATAGAAGCAAAAAAACGCCTTACTCAAGTAGGCATTCCTCTATTAGGCTCTATCGTAATTGATGCTTAATAATCTTACTTAATTCGTACTCTAATCGATTCATCAAGCGTATCAATATGGTACAGAAAGCATTGAGGTGATGTATATGAAAATTAATTTTTCTCCTCCCGATATTACCGACTTAGAAATCAACGAAGTCATTGAAGCCTTAAAAAGTGGGTGGATTACAACTGGTCCTCGTACTAAAGAGCTAGAGAAAAAGATTGCCGAACAGTTAGGCACACCTAAATCTGTTTGCTTGAATTCTGCGACTGCAGCGCTTGAAATGTCTCTTCGTGTATTAGGTATTGGTCCTGGTGATGAAGTAATTACGAGTGCTTATTCCTATACAGCTAGTGCGAGTCCTGTAGTTCATGTAGGTGCTACCTTAGTGCTTGTAGATACACAAAAGGACTCTTATGAAATGGATTACGATGCAGTAGCTCGTGCCATTACTTCAAAGACAAAGGCTATTATTCCAGTAGATATTGCTGGTGTACCTTGTGATTATGAGCGCTTGCGCTCCATTGTAGAGGACAAGAAATCTCTCTTTACTCCAGCCAATGATATTCAAAAAGCATTAGGTCATATTCCTATCGTAGCGGACTGCGCTCATTCTTTTGGTGCAACCTATAAAGGTGTGCATACAGGCAATGTAGCGGACTTTAGTAGTTTCTCTTTCCATGCAGTAAAAAACTTTACTACTGCCGAAGGTGGCTGCGCTACATGGCGCCATATTGAGGGCTACGATGATGAAACTATTTATAAACAATTCCAATTGTTGTCTTTGCATGGGCAAGATAAGGATGCTCTTGCTAAAACTAAGGCTGGCGCATGGGAATACGATATTAAAGGCACATATTACAAATGTAATATGACGGATATTATGGCTGCTATTGGTTTGGCGCAATTTGAAAGATATCCAAAACTGTTAGCACGTCGTAAGGAAATTATCGAAGCTTATGATGCAGGTTTAAAAGATCTACCTGTTACAGTATTAAGTCACTATACTGATGATCATCAAAGTAGTGGTCACTTGTACTTAGTTCGCTTAGATGGACGTGATGCAGAATACCGTAACAAGGTAATTGAAGCTATGGCTGAAGCTGGAATTGCAACAAATGTACATTATAAACCAATTCCTATGCATACGGCTTACAAGAATTTAGGCTTTACTATTGATGATTATCCAAATGCTTATGATCAGTTTAAGAATGAGATTACATTGCCACTTCACACGTTGTTAACAGATGAAGAAGTGCAATATATCATTGAAACATTTAAAAGGATTATTACCGAATGCTAGTAAAAAACTTTCACGATCTACCCCAAGAGTTACAGTGTGAAGAGGTGCGTCCGTACTTTGAAATATTAAATCAAAGACGAACAAGTCTTTTATGTAAAAGCATTTTTGACCGTGTTATGGCGGCCGGCATGCTCATTACATTGAGTCCTGTATTTCTTGTATTAGCCATCATGATCAAACGAGATAGTGAAGGTGAGGTTTTCTTCCGCCAAACTCGGGTGACACAATATGGTCGCACCTTTGGTATCTATAAATTCCGTACTATGGTAAAAAATGCGGAATCTCTTGGTGCTCAAGTAACGTCACAAAATGATATGAGGGTTACTAAGGTGGGTAATATGCTGCGCAGTTGTCGTCTTGATGAACTGCCTCAGCTTATCAACATTCTCTTAGGAGATATGAGCTTTGTTGGCACAAGACCTGAGGTACCGCGATATGTGGCAGCCTATACGGATGAGATGAAAGCTACGCTGTTGTTACCTGCTGGTGTAACGAGTGTAGCCAGCATTGCCTATAAAGATGAAGATCAGCTTTTACAAAATGCTCAAAATGTAGATGAAGTTTACATCAATGAGGTGTTACCAGGCAAGATGGCTTGGAATTTGAAGAGTATTAAGGAATTTTCTTTTTTACAAGATATAAAAACGATGATAGATACAGTGTTAGCTGTATTACGTTAAGAGAGGTCCCTATGAGTACATCTATGACAAAGGAAATACAAGAGAAAGAGCTGACTATGTTGCTGTACTTTAAAGAATTCTGCGACAAACATAATTTGCGCTTTTATCTTTGTGGCGGTGGTCTCATTGGGGCTATACGTCATAATGGTTTTATCCCTTGGGATGATGACTTAGATCTCTTTATGCCTCGTCCTGACTATGAAAAACTAGCAGAGTTGTGGCCTAAATATGCTGATACAGAACGTTATACGTATTGTCGTACAGATCGTCATCATATTTATCACGATGCAGGCACTTCTATTCGAGATAACAACACGACTTTTATTAATCGTCACAGTATGCACGAAGATATTTGTCATGGTTTAGCCTTAGAGATTATGCCAATTGACGGCTGTGCACCTGGCAAAATCAGCCGTGCTTTGCAGTTGATGTGGGCTATGACATTTGCACTCTTTAACGCTCAACGATTACCGGATAATAAGGGGCCTATGTATCGTGCCTTAGCAGGCTGTATCTATAAGGTCTTTTCTAGTCAGTCCGTGCGCTATCATATTTGGCGTTTCGCAGAAAAGCAAATGACTAAATATGATTTCAATACAAGCAAGGAGTGTACTGAGTTAATCGGTAGTTTAAAAGGCATGAAGTTAAGACATCCGCAAGAGGATTTTGCTTCTGTCGTTTATAAAGACTTTGAAGGACATCAAATACCTGTTATGAAAGGGTATGAGAGATATTTACGTCTCATTTGGGGCGATTATATGCAATTACCACCTGTGGAGCAACGTGTAGCAAAACATGACGCCGCATTTGCTGATTTGCATACGCCTTACAAAGAATATAGAGGCATTTATTATGCCCAAAATAAAGCTCAACCATAAGGAGGGCCTATGAAACGAATAGCAGTAATCTTTGCGGGTGGCGTAGGCGCTCGTATGAAGAACAGCAAGACGCCGAAACAATTTTTAGAATGGAACGGTAGACCTATTTTAATTCAAACCTTGGATGTTTTTGAACAAACAGAGGCTATTGATGGTATTGTTCTAGCCTGCAAAGCAGAATGGATTGATCATACAAAGCAACTAATTGAAAAGGCGAAATTACAAAAGGTTTTGTCCATTGTACCCGGCGGTGAAAGTGCTCTCGGCTCCCAATATAATGGGCTAGTTGAGACTAAGCGTTTAATCCCGGATGAAGATGTGACTGTGTTGATTCATGATGGTGTTCGTCCACTTGTGGATAGTGCTACTATTGAACGAAACATTGAATCTGTTGAATCTAAGGGTTCTGCTATTACTGTTACTCCAGCTATCGAAACAATTATGGTTACTCAAGATGGTTCCATCAATCGAATTTTAAATCGTAATGAATGTCTTATGGCTAAGGCTCCACAGAGCTTTAGATTAGATGATATTTTATCTGTTCATGATCGAGCAAAAGACGATGGAATACATGATTTCATTGATTCTGCATCGATGATGATGCATTATGGTTACACTTTATACCCTGTACTAGGGGAAACTGAAAATATAAAAATTACAACACCATCCGATTATTATATGTTTACGGGGATTATTAAAAACCGTGAACTAGGAGGATTAGAAGATGAGTAATTCCGTTATCCAACGTGAGTTAACGGCTTTAGTACATGAAGAAAAGTACTTTGATTTCCTCCGTCATCAACGCGTTCTTGTAACGGGTGCAACAGGGCTTATTGGCTCTATGTTTATTAAACTACTCATACTTGCTAATGAAGCTTATGGCTTGGATTTAAAAGTGCTTGGTCATGTGCGAAGCCATGATAAAGCACAAACTATTTTTGGTGAGCATTTAGATAATGAATCATTTACTATTATTGATGGCTCATTAGAATCTATCGATACGCCATGTGACTATATCCTGCATGGTGCGGCACCAACACAATCTAAATTTTTTGTAGAACATCCTGTAGAGACAATTCGTACCTCTATCCATGGTACAGAGGCTATGCTTGAGCTAAGTCGTCATAAAAAGGTAAAAAAACTTGTTTACCTATCCAGCATGGAGCAATATGGCGTTCCCTATGAATCAGGTCAAGTGATGACTGAGGAACGCTTAGGTTATCTTGATCACCTAAATGTACGTAGTTCCTATTCTGAAAGTAAACGACTCTGCGAATGTTATTGTAAGTCTTATGCGGTCGAGTATGGCGTTCCCGTTGTTATCGCTCGACTAGCTCAAACCTTTGGACCAGGTGTTCCTGTATCTGATAATCGTGTATTCATGCAGTTCACTAAGAGTGCTCTCAAGCATGAAGATATTGTTCTTCACACAAAGGGCGACTCTATGTCTAATTACTGCTATATTACAGATGCTTTGACAGCTATCTTAACCCTTATGAAATCAGGGGAAGTAGGAGAAGCATACAATATATGTCATGATGAAGAGACTCGCTCTATTGCTAGCATTGCTCATTTAGTGGCAACACATGTAAGTGATGATAAGAGTAAAGTTATCTTTGATATTCCAGAAGATGTGCAAGGGCTCGGTTATGCTCCGACAGTTCACATGTTCTTAAGCTCTAAAAAGTTAAAATCTTTAGGCTGGCAGCCTAAGGTATCAATGGCACAAGCCTATGTAAGACTAGCAGAATATATCCAAGAGGAAGGCTTATGAAAAAGGAAATAATTATTGTCACCATCTCCCTTGGTAATGATGGGGCTGAACGAATTTTAACTGAGTTAGCTCGTCAATGGATACATGATGGTCACCATATTACGGTTATCCAAACAAGCCCTAATCGATATGGTAACGAATATGCTTTAGAGGAAGGTATTGAGCAAATCCAAATTCATACTACTAGCTCTAATAAAGTAATTCGTTTTATGCAAGAAATAAAAGAATTAATCAAGATCTTGAAGACTCGACCAAATGCTACATGTTTATCGTTCTTGTCTGCATCGAGTTTTATCTTGGCTATTAGTTCTTGGTTTGTAAATAATCGCATCGTTTTTTCTGAACGCAATAATCCGCGTAAGGTGCCTATCGGTTGGCATCAACAAGCGTTGCGTAATTTTGCATTCCGATTCGCCGATGCTCTAGTATTCCAAACAGAAGACGCTCGCTCTTATTTCCCTGAATCTGTCCAAAAGCGTGGTGTTATTATTCCAAATCCTATTAATGGTAAATTGCCACCACCTATTGAGGGAGAGCGTGAGAAGACAATCGTTACAGCCTGTCGATTACATCCTCAAAAAAACCTGCCTATGATGATCAATGCTTTTAGCATGTTAGCGGACGAGTTTCCAGAGTATAAACTTGTCATCTATGGTCAAGGTGTTTTAGAAGATGAATTACGAGGTCAAATTAAATCTCTTAATTTAGAGGATAGAATTTTATTACCAGGCTTTGCTAGTAATATTTTAGAAAAAGTAGCACCTTGTTCCATGTTTGTGTCCTCTTCTGACTTTGAAGGTATTTCAAACTCTATGCTAGAGGCCCTTGGCATGGGCTTGCCTGCAGTCGTTACAGACTGTCCTGTAGGCGGTGCTCGTATGGTAATTAAAAGTGGAGAGAATGGTATTCTTGTACCTGTAGGTGATACACAGGCTATGTATGAAGCTATGCGCAGTGTCTTGAAAGATCCTGAATTAGCCGCTAAGCTTTCACAAGAAGCCATCAAAGTACGCGATGAGTTCCCATTGTGGAAAATCGCAAAACGTTGGTTAGAAGTTTTATGAGTTGTAAGGAGGGGAACCATTGAAGTTAAATATAACGGCTCTTGCTGACCGCATGATATGGTTCATAACTCTAATCTTTTTAGTGTTGTCGTTGACCATTTCATTTGCCCTTGGCGAGGCGAACTATGGTGCCTATGTATTATTTGTATGCTTATTTGGGCTCATTATTTTTTATCTTATAAGAGAGCAGGGCGTTATTAAGCTACGGCTCAATTGGATGCATGGTTATATGCTGCTCTTTATAGGGGCTTGTTACCTTAGTACGATTAATGCCATAGATACGTCTGTAGCTATGAGTCGAAGTTTTGACATCGTCAAGATATTCTTTATGCTCATCATCTTGTACATGTGCTATCAAGATAAAAAATCGGTGGATACATTATTAAAGATTGGTATGTGGACAGGCTATATAGTTTGTTTTTACACTGTTTATTTCTATGGTTTAGATTATTTTATTACTGTCTTATCATCGTCGGCACGTATTGCCAATGATGCATTAAATGCGAATACAGTAGGTCTTTTGGGCGCTAATGCTATTGTAATGACCTTGTATTACATGTTATATGATCGCCCTCGATGGTGGCATATTATCGCATTACCTACATTAGGTATTCTTGCTGCTACAGGCAGTCGTAAGGCTCTTGTATTCGTTGTAGCAGGTACAGTATTACTTTTTGTTTTTAAAAGCTTACGCAGTGCCAATGTAGTCAATTCGATTGCTAAAATTATTGGTTCTTTACTAGGTCTCACTATCGTAGGTGTTGCTGTATTGCAATTACCGATGTTCGGTGAAGTATTAGATCGTATGTCTAGCATGGTAGAAGCTTTTGCCGGTACTGGCGGTGACTCATCTACTATCATTCGTATGGCTTTAGTGGATATTGGTTGGGATTTATTCTACCAATCTCCTATTACTGGGGTTGGTGTCAATAATCCATCTGTATATACATTCTTCCTATATGGTAAGGAGAATTACTACCTTCACAATAACTACATTGAGTTATTAGCCGGTACTGGTATTATCGGTTTATTGGCGTATTATTCTATGTATTTGTATGTGGCATATAACTTAATTCGCTATCGTGATTTCCACAGTAATGAATATGTAATGGTGCTCATTCTATTTCTTTCACAAATTGTAATGGATATGGGCATGGTGTCTTATGAAAGTAAGAGTACTTATTTTTATATGATGTTGTTTTATTTAGAGGTGCAAATGCTTCGGAAGGGACGTAAAAATGAAGCTCAGCAAATTGTGTAAAGTTGGCATGTCCTTTTTAACAAAACCTTACTATCGTACTCGAGTTCTGATTAAATCAGGCTATTATGATAACTTATCTGATGAAGATTTTCTAAAGAAGATATTTCCTAAATATATGGGGTATCCTTTAGATTTAGAGAATCCTAAAACTTTCAGTGAAAAATTACAATGGCTAAAAGTCAATTACCGGAATCCTATTCAAACTATTATGGTTGATAAGCATGAAGCAAAACAGTTTATTGCGGAACGTGTGGGAAATCAATATATTATTCCTACACTTGCTGTATGGGATTCCGTAGAGGATATCGATATCGATGTATTGCCAAATCAATTTGTGTTGAAGTCAACTCATGATAGTGGAGGCATCGTAATTTGTAAAGACAAATCATCTTTTGACTTCGAAGCAGCTAAAGCGAAGTTAAGTGCATCTCTAAAACGTGATTATTCTAAAATTGCTAGAGAATGGCCTTATCAGAATGTACCGCGTCGCATTATAGCAGAAGAATATATTTCAGAATTGGGCAGTGATGATTTATTGGACTATAAGATGTTTTCCTTCCATGGAGAACCAAAGCTAACTGTGGTATGTTCAGATCGCTTTTCAAAGACTGGAACGCGTATGAACTTCTATGATATCAATTGGGAGCCTATGGGGATTCATTTTGGTCATTATCCTCCATTACCTAATGAGTTTCCGAAGCCAGCTACTTATGAGGAGATGAAACGTCTCACAGCTGAGCTAAGTAAGGATTGTCCGTTCTTACGTGTTGATTTTTATGAAATAAAAGGGCGCCTATTTATTGGAGAGTTAACATTTTTCCCTGGTGCTGGATTAGAAACGTTTCGTCCTATGTCAAAAGATTATGAATTAGGGGAGTGGTTACATCTTGAAACTGTACATCGGAGCTGATTTCGTTCCTACGGATATCAATAAAAATTTGTTTGAAGAGGGCAAAGGGGAAGCATTAGTAGGTAAAGAGCTATATGAAATTCTTAAGCAATCTGATTTAAATGTTTTTAATTTAGAGGTGCCTTTAACAGATGCATCTACTCCGATTAATAAATTTGGTAATAATTTAAAGTCTCCTACAAAAACAATCTATGGTTATAAGGCTTTAGAACCTATATTTTTAACATTGGCGAATAATCACTCCTTAGATCATGGTGTAGAAGGATTAACTACTACACTGGAGTTATTAAAAAAGCATGCTATTAAAAATGCAGGTGCTGGTGCTAATGTAAAAGCAGCTAAAAAGCCATTTATCTTTGAAAAAGAAGGTATACGTATAGGCTTTTACCTATGTGCAGAACATGAGTTTACCGTTGCTTCTTGTCATACAATGGGGGCTAATCCATTTGATGTATTAGAGAGCTTTGATGATGTAGAAGCTTTAAAGAAAACTTGTGATTATGTTATCGTCCTATATCATGGGGGTAAGGAGTTTTATCGCTATCCATCGCCAATGTTACAAAGATATTGCAGAAAATTTGTTGATAAAGGGGCAGACCTTGTAATCTGTCAACATAGTCATTGTATAGGTTCTCGTGAGGACTATGGTAAGGGGACTATTATTTATGGCCAAGGTAACTTTATCTTTAATTCCGAATTCTATACACATCATAAGGAGTTTGTAAAAGATTCCTTATTAATCAGTGTAGAGGCTACAAAGGATACCTTTGTTGTATCTGAAGTGCCAATTCGTGGTACCGAAAGGGGCACCCGTTTGGCTACTGAATCAGAAGCCATTGAAACATTGACAGAATATAAAAAGCGAAGTGAAAACATTAGAGATGCTCATTTTGTTGCTCAAGCATATAAGGATTTTGCTGATACTCATGTAAAGCGATATTTGCGTGAATTTTTAGGTAGATCCTTTATTATCCGTGCAATAAATGGATTATTTGGACGAAAATTAATGCAACTTATTTTGGGGCCTACAAGTTATTTAGCAATACAAAACTATTTAGAGTGCGAAGCTCATCATGAATTATTCTTAAGAGGCATTAAGAATATTAATAAAAAATAATGGATACTAAAATTGTAGCTGCTGCTAAATGGTCTGTCATAACAGAGGTTTTAGCAAAGCTTATTACACCACTTACAAATATAATATTGGCCCATATGCTTGCACCGACGGCGTTTGGTATATTGGCAACAATTATGATGGTTATCTCTTTTGCAGAAATGCTTGCTGATGCGGGATTCCAAAAATTTCTTGTACAGCATGAGTTTGAAAGTGACCAAGAAAAGCAAGAGGCCACAGATGTGGCTTTTATTGCCAATCTAGTACTTTCTTTACTATTATGGGGCGCTATCATAATAGGCCGTGATGAATTGGCTGTACTAGTAGGTAATGATGGTTTAGGCATACCGTTGGCTGTGATGGGGGCAATGATACCTCTATCAGCCTTTAGCAGTGTGCAGATGGCCTTGTATAGACGGGACTTCAACTTTAAGTTTCTTCTAAATATTCGCCTTATAACTATTTTGACACCTATAGTGATATCTATTCCTATGGCGCTCATGGGGTACGATTACTGGTCTTTAATTGCTGGTATGTTAGGGGCTCAGCTATTTACAGCATTAGCCTTATTAAAGAGTAGACGAAATCAAATTCGCTTATTCTTTAGTGGTCGTGTTTTTATGAACATGTTTAGCTATAGTGCATGGTCATTGGCGGAAGCCTTTTCCATTTGGCTTACCGCATGGGTAGATACCTTTATTATCAGTCGATTTCTGGATGCGTACTATTTAGGTATTTATAAGATGCCGATGGCCATTGTAACAACTGTTATGGCTATGGCTACAGCATCATTAGCACCAGTGCTTTTTGCAGCCCTAAGTAGGGTACAACATGATCAACAGGCTTTTTCTAATACATTCTTTACATTCCAACGCTATATGGCCTTATTCTTAGTGCCTATAGGTGTAGGTTTATTTGTATTCCAAGACTTTGTTGTTCAGCTTTTACTTGGGCCTCAATGGAAATTGGCAGGTATCGTTTTAGGTTCTTGGGCATTGAGCTCAGCTATTATGACTGTTACAGCGAATCTAATTTCTGAGATATTTCGTGCTAAAGGCATGCCAAATCTATCGTTCTGGACTCAAGTGTTACATTTAGTTGTTTTAATACCAGTTATTTATATTTGTATTCAATATGATTTTACTACCTTTGTGTATGCTCGCTCTATAGTGCGAATGGAAATGCTCGCTGTAGCTATGTTGTTCTTGGCTCTATTCGTCAATATGAGTGCGTTCCGCATACTATCTAATATTAGTGTATATCTCATTACCGCATCGTTAGTTGGGGCGCTAGCGTATAGTATTTTACATCTATATGATACGGTGCTGTGGACGATAGCTTGTATGCTGTTATGCGTTCTATTGTATGTAGCTATTTTGTGTATCATTCCATCTGAGCGTACTATTATTACTTCTGGTATTAATAAAGTTTTAGGTAAAGTAAAACGCTCATAATTAACAGAACTATGAAAGGAGTACATATGCTTTCAAAAAATGTAGACTTAAACAACACGGTAATCCTTGTAACGGGAGCCGCTGGATTTGTAGGGGCTAATCTCGTTATGTCCCTCTTATCTGAAGCAGAAGGAACTCAAATTATCGGCATAGATTCTGTTAATGACTACTATGACGTAGCGTTAAAGGATTATCGATTACAACAAATCGATGCGATGAGCAAAGGCAATAAAAATACGTGGATTTTCAAAAAAGGCAATCTTGCTGATAAGGCTTTTATTGATGATATTTTTGCTACTTATAAACCACGCGTTGTTGTAAATTTAGCGGCTCAAGCCGGAGTTCGCTACTCTATTACAAACCCAGATGCTTATATCGAATCTAATATTATTGGTTTCTATAATATATTAGAGGCGTGTCGTCATTCTTATGACAATGGTGAAAGTGGCGTAGAACACTTAGTATATGCATCATCTTCTTCCGTATATGGGGCGAATAAACAAATCCCATACTCTACAGATCATAAGGTAGATAACCCAGTATCCTTATACGCAGCTACAAAAAAATCCAACGAATTGCTAGCTTATTCTTACGCTAAGCTTTATAACATTCCGAGCACTGGGCTTAGATTCTTTACAGTATACGGTCCGGCAGGTCGTCCAGATATGGCATACTTCGGATTCACCAATACTTTGCGCAATGGTGGCACTATTAAAATCTTTAACTACGGTAACTGCAAACGTGATTTTACCTATATCGATGATATTGTAGAAGGCGTTTCTAAGGTTATGTGTGCTGCACCAGAGCGTCGTAACGGGGCTGATGGATTGCCAGTACCACCATATGCTATTTATAACATTGGTAATAGCAATCCTGAAAATCTCCTCGATTTTGTACGCATTCTTTCAGAAGAATTAGTATCTGCTGGAGTACTACCAGAAGATTATAATTTTGAGGAACATAAAGAATTAGTCCCTATGCAACCAGGGGATGTACCTGTTACATATGCGGATACGAGCGCCTTAGAAGAAGATTTTGGCTTCAAACCAAATACAACGTTGCGAGAAGGTTTAAGACGTTTTGCTGTATGGTATAAAGATTTCTATATGACGGAGGGCAAATAAATGAAAATTGCAATTGCTGGTACAGGCTATGTAGGCCTTTCCAATGGTGTATTATTAGCACAACATAATGAAGTAGTAGCCCTCGATATTGTTCCTGAAAAAGTGGATATGTTAAATCGCAAGGAAGCACCTATTGTAGATGCGGAATTGCAGGAATATTTAGCCACTAAAGAATTAAACTTTAAAGCTACATTAGATCCTGTGGAAGCGTTTAAAGGTGCGGATTATGTAATTATTTCTACACCTACCAACTATGATCCACAAAAGAACTTCTTTGATACATCTTCTGTTGAGCAAGTCATTAAAACTGTTTTAGAAATTAATCCTGATGCGGTAATGATTATTAAATCAACTGTACCAGTAGGTTATACTGTACAAATGCGTGAAGAGTTTAAAACAGAGAATTTGATTTTCTCCCCAGAATTCTTGCGAGAAGGTAAAGCATTATACGATAACTTGTATCCATCTCGTATTGTTGTAGGTGAAGACTCTGATCGTGCTCGCCGCTTTGGTCAACTATTAGCTGATGGTGCTATTAAAGAAAATGTACCACAGTTATATACTGATTCCACAGAAGCAGAAGCTATTAAATTATTTGCTAATACGTATTTAGCATTGCGTGTGGCATACTTTAATGAGCTTGATTCCTATGCGGAGGTACGGGGCCTTAGCACAAGCCAAATCATTAATGGTGTATGTTTAGACCCTCGTATTGGGGACTTTTATAATAATCCATCCTTCGGCTATGGTGGGTATTGCTTGCCAAAGGATACAAAACAGTTATTAGCTAACTATAATGATGTACCACAAAATTTAATCTCTGCCATTGTTGATGCGAATAGAACACGTAAAGACCATGTGGCGGATGCTATTATTGCTAAAAATCCTAAAATTGTTGGTATCTATCGCTTGACGATGAAAATGAACTCTGATAACTTTAGAGCATCAGCCATTCAAGGTGTTATGAAGCGTATCAAGGCTAAAGGTATTGCTGTTGTAGTTTATGAACCAACTCTTGATGCCGAAGACTTCTTCAATTCACCAGTGATTCGTAACTTTGAAGATTTTAAACGCGTCAGCGATGTTATTGTAGCTAATCGTTGGGATCCATCTTTAGAAGATGTGAAAGAAAAGGTTTATACGAGAGATATTTTTGACCGCGATTAATTTAGCTATATGTATTGTGACGTTTAGGAGAGTACTATGAAACGTTGGATACTATATATCGTGTTGGGTTTAATTGTGTTTTTTATATGGGATAATTCATTACAAAACGGAGGCTCCTCTGATGGGTTTAGCCTTATTTTTGCTGAGAAGTTAGCTCCCATAGCACATAATCTAGGCTTTCACGGAAATATATGGGCTTTAAATAGGATTGTTCGGAAATTAGCACATCTCACGGAGTTTACAATCCTTGGTGGCGTTTTATATGCAATCTTACGTCGTTATATTGAGTATGGAACCGTATTTAAAACGATTGGTCTAGGGATGGCTATAGCTATTCTTGATGAATTTATACAAAGATTTTCACCAGGTCGGAGCTCTCAATTTTCCGATGTTGTCATTGATACAATAGGTGTTGTTATTGGTATACTCTTAGTAAAGTTAGTCTATAAAATAGGTCAGAAAAAAAGTATATATAAAAAATAAACTGTTGCTAATATACAGTATGAGTATAAAATACCTCATAATCACGAAGATTATGAGGCATTTTTAATGAAGTTTAGATGAAAATTTAAATAAAATATTAAATGAACATATCATAATTTATCTATTTTTATATAAAAACCACTATACAAGCGACTTTTACCCTGTTATAATCATGAATAGAAAATGAAAATTAAATGAGATAAAAATGAACTTTATAAAAGAGGACGATTTCTGTAAGGGGTTATCGTAAGTAGAAGGGAAAGATTATGAATCGCGTGGTTGATTTACATGGTTGCATTTTGCCAGCTGTGTTAGGTCCTCAAGGGCCACAAACAATGGCAGAATCAGTAAAAATGATTAAGTCCTTGTGTAATCAAGGCATTACAGATATTTTTAGTACTCCTGATGTGACAGTATCTATGGATAAGAAGACATGGAATACTATGGAGTCTTTAGTAAATGATGTGAAACTTGCTGTAGGAGAACAACAGGTAGATATAACTATTCATAGTGGTGCTCGTGTTTTGCTTTGTGACGAAATGGTTGAATATATTGCTGCTCATCACAATCAATATCTTTTGGGGAATAGCCATTTTATGTTAGTAGCATTACCTCAAAATAGCAAAGTTCATCATGTTAATGCATGGTTGTTAAGCTTACTTGATATGGGCATTGTGCCTATTATTAGTGAAGTAGAATCTTACAGACAATTATTCACTAAACCAGAACAACTATTAGAGTGGGTAGATAAAGGCATTTTGATTCAATGCAATATGGCATCTTTTAATCACAATAATGCTAATTACCAAAGAGCTATTGAATTGTATCGCAATGGTTTGATTCATTTCTTTGGTACTGGTTATAGTAGTGAACGTGATGTACAAGCACATCAAGGTTATGTAGAAGCAATTTCTAAATTGGATAGCACATATAAAAAAGATTTACTTCCAAATATTCATCTTAATGAGCGTGATCTTTTGGCTAATCGCACATTCTATCCAGCTGTTCCATCTAGTTGGGTAGGTCAAAGGTCCAATTTCTTGACACGTCTATTTGGCTTTGCATTATAAATTATATAGGTTCTTTTATCCATGCTATATTGGCATAGGTAAAAGAACCTATTTTTACTTTATATTGTATTTGGGGTTGAAAACAACCACCATATATAGTATACTGAGGGAGCAGTAGAAATAGAGAGTTTTCCAATAATTCTTTACATTTTTACATATAAATTTATAAAAAGTATGGTTTGCCATACTTTTTTCTATGTCTTAACATATTTTTCAGCGGTAACAAAATGGGGAGGTTGCCAATATGTTGCAGGTCATCAAACGGGATGGTACAAAGGTATCTTTCGACAAACACAAAATTGCTTTAGCTATTGAAAAGGCTGAGCATAGTAGTACAGGGTTGTACGAAGAGGGGTTAGCACAGCGTATTGCAGATGAAATAGAAGAATATGCTCAAAAGCTCCAAAAAGATATGACAATTTATGCTATTGAAGATCAAGTGTATTATAAGTTGATTGAGTATCATAATCCTGCAACGGCACGTGCCTATGAAGGTTACAAAGCTGTGCAAGCTTTTAAACGTCGTCAAAATACTACAGATGATGATGTAATTGGTTTGTTAGATCGCAGTAATGTTAGTGTTCTTGATGAAAATTCTAATAAGGACGCAGCGATTGTATCTACACAACGCGATTTAATTGCTGGTGAGGTATCTAAGGATATTGCGCGCCGTAAATTAATTCCTACGGATATTTTAGAGGCTCATGATAGTGGTGCCATTCATTTCCATGATATGGACTATATTATTCAGCCCATGTTTAACTGTTGCTTAATCAATTTGGAAGACATGCTTACAAATGGTACGGTAATCAATGGTAAGAAAATTGATACACCTAAATCGTTCCAAGTGGCATGTACAGTTACAACGCAAATCATTGCTCAAGTTGCATCTGGTCAATATGGTGGTCAAAGTATTAATGGCATTGACCGTATTTTGGCGCCATTTGTACGTAAGTCTTATGAGAAAATCCTTAACAATGTTATTGAAGAACAAGTTGAGATTTATGGCATGGAGCCTAATATGGAAAAGGCTCGTGAAATTGCTTGGAACCGTACGCGCAAAGAGGTTAAGGATGGGATTCAAACTATCCAGTATCAAATTAATACATTGATGACTACAAATGGTCAATCTCCATTTGTTACATTATTTATGTATTTCCAACCTGATTACGAATACGCTAAGGAAGCAGCTCTCATTACTGAAGAGATTTTACGTCAACGTATTAAAGGCGTAAAAAATGAAGCTGATATATATATTACACCAGCTTTCCCTAAGTTGATTTATGTTCTTGACGAACATAATGTAACACCAGATAGCCCATACTATTACTTAACTGAATTGGCTGCACAATGTACAGCTAAACGGATGTACCCAGATTATATTTCCGCTAAAAAAATGAAGGAAAACTATGAAGGTAATGTATTTAGTCCAATGGGTTGCCGTTCCTTCTTATCTCCTTGGAAGGATGAAAAAGGGAACTACAAATTTGATGGACGCTTTAATATGGGTGTTGTGAGCTTAAACTTGCCACAAATTGCTATTTTGGCTCGCGGTAGTGAAGAAAAATATTTTGAAATTTTAGATAAACGTCTTGAATTAGCAGAAAAAGCATTGTTATTACGCTACAATCTTTTGAAAGATGTAGTGAGTGATGTGTCTCCAATTCACTGGCAACATGGTGCCATTGCACGCCTTAAAAAAGGTGAAAAAATTGGTCGTTTCTTATCTGGCGGTTATGCAACGATTTCTCTTGGCTATATCGGTATCTATGAAGCTACTCGCTTGATTACAGGTGAGTCTAATACAGGCGAAAAAGGCCGTGTATTTGCAATGAAAATCATGGATCGTCTAAATGCCGCTATTGATTTATGGCATGATAAACATAACCTTGGTTTTGGCTTATATGGTACGCCTGCTGAAAGCTTAACAAATCGATTCTCTTCTTTAGACCGTGCCCGTTTTGGTATTATTGAAGATATTACAGATAAAGGGTATTACACTAATAGCTATCACGTAAATGTTCGAGAAGAAATTAATGTATTTGATAAATTTGCCTTTGAATCTGAGTTCCAAAAGAAATCTACAGGCGGCTGTATTTCCTATGCGGAAATTCCAAATATGACTAATAATATTCCAGCTATTTTGACCATGATTCAATATATTTACGATCACATTTCTTATGCTGAGTTTAATACGAAATCCGATTACTGTCATGAATGTGGTTTTGATGGAGAAATCAAGGTAAATGAACATAACGAATGGGAATGCCCGCGCTGTCACAATACGAATCGCGATAAATTAACTGTTATCCGTCGTACATGTGGCTACCTTGGGGAAAACTTCTGGAATGAAGGCCGTACTAAAGAAATCAAAGATCGTGTAATGCATATCTAATAATAGATAGCATCACTGTTTATTATTATAATTTTATACATGGTAAAAGCTGTGCCTTAGGCACAGCTTTTACTGTATTTGTGAGAAATAGAAATATATCTATATAGTGTTGATCATTTGATAGGCACTACTATGGAGGTTATGATGAGATATGGGCAAATAAGACAATATGATATTGCCAATGGAGAAGGAATTCGTACATCTATCTTTGTGACTGGATGTACGCATTGTTGTTATAATTGCTTTAACGAAGAATACCAAGATTTTAATGCCGGCAAAGTATGGACACAAGCTGAAACAGATCTAGTTGTGTCTTATGTTAAGAATCCTAACTGCTCAGGTTTAACTTTATTGGGTGGAGAGCCTTTCCAAAATGTACAAGGTTTATTACCTGTAGTAAGAGCTGTACGAGGGGCTGCACCGGAAAAGAAAATTTGGGCCTATTCAGGGTATGAAATAGATGATATTTTAGAGGATGAGTTGCGAAGTGCTTTATTACAGGAAATTGATATCCTCGTAGATGGTCGCTTTGTAGACGAACTTAGAGACCCGGCCTTACGTTTTAGAGGATCATGGAATCAACGCATTATAGATGTGAAAAAAACATTAGCGGCTGGAGAAATTGTATTAGCAATGGAGTAAGTATGGCTTTTGATAAACGAGTTATTGGGCTCATCATTATAGTTGGTTTTATAGCGGGGTTAATAGGTGCTTTTTATACGCATTTATTACATGGAATTCAACAGTTTGTATACAACTATTCTGCCGCTGACCACCTGAGTTTTGGTGCCGCTGTAGCGCGTGTTTCACCATTAGAGCGTTTGATTCCTTTAGTTATATGTGGTGTAGTAGGGGGTGTAGGTTGGTTCCTTATTCATCGCTATGGTAAAGGTGTTGTAGATATTAAGGCTGCTGTTTCGGGCAAAATGGATATGCATCCCATTACAACTTTACTTCATGCCACACTACAAATTATTACTGTTGGTATAGGCTCTCCATTAGGTCGAGAGGTTGCACCACGAGAGGCCAGCGCAGGGATTACGACTTTTTTAGTTGATCATTTTGATATAAAAAAAGAGGACCGTCAGCTCTTAATTGCCTGTGCCGCAGGAGCAGGTCTTGCCGCAGTCTATAATTCACCACTATCAGCGGCCATTTTCACCTTGGAAACATTGCTGCTTACTTGGAATGTTAGGGCTATGAGTGCTGCTTTAGTATGCTGTGGCTTAGCTACCTTTGTGACTCGACAAGCTGGTGTAGGGGATGTCATTCAATATACGATGGCTCAACCTAGCTTGGGCAGTCACTATGTAGAATTCTCAATCGCCTTGGGCGCTATTGTTGCTTTAGGTGTAGTTTTATTTAATATTACTCAAGGTAAGTTACCTTCTATTCATCGTAGCAGTCCTGTTATGATCCCTATATCAATCGTTGCATTTACGCTTGTCGGTGTAATGGCTATGTACTTTCCTGAAATTCTTGGGAATGGTAAAGCTGGTAATGAGTTGACCTTTACAAATGAAATTACATGGACGTATGCATTGGGATTATTTGGGGCTAAATGGGTTGCAGTATTACTCGCTTTGGCGGCAGGTGCTTACGGTGGTCGTATTACACCATCTATGATGTTAGGTAGTACATTAGCTATTGTATTTGGTACTATATGGTCCATTGCAGTTGCCCCTATATCTTTAGGGATGGCCGCATTCATAGGGGCTGTAGCGTTTTTAGGTCTCGCACAGAAGATGCCTATGACATCTTGTGTGTTTATGCTTGAGTTATCTCGCTTCTCCGTGGAAATGTTGTTCCCTATAGCGTTGACGATGGGTACAGCACTTATGGTAGAGCAGATCATTCAATCAAAATTAAAAAGCGATAAAAAACAATGAGCTATAAATAAAAATAAGTGGTAGGTACCAATTAATAGTAGTGAGGAACATTCATACTAAAAGCTATTTACATGCCTATAAACTAAAACATAAAGCGGATAGTTGTGTTAAGCAACTATCCGCTTTATGTTTGTGCATATTTTATTGTATATGTGATTATACGATTTTGGCGTTTTTATCGTACTCTTCGCCACCTGCATCAGGAAGCATACCGTATTCTACAGTCCACAAGTGTTTATATTTTAACGCTTGATTATGAATGCGTTCAATTTGAGTTTCGTCTGTACGAACAACACGAGCTGGAATGCCAACAACTAAGGAGTTAGGAGGGATTACAGTATTTTCTTTTAATACAGCACCAGCGGCGATGATGGAGCCAGAACCAATATGGCAACCACTTAATACGATAGCACCCATACCAACTAATACATTATCTTCAATTGTGCTAGCATGTACGATTGCGCCATGACCAATTGTAACGTAATCACCTAGGACACAAGCTTTATCATCATCTACGTGCAAAACAGAGTTGTCTTGTACATTAGAGTAACGACCTACAATAATTTTGTTTACATCCCCTCGAAGTGCGCAATTTTGCCAGATAGATGCGTATTCTTTTAATTCCACATCACCAGCAAGTTCTGCACCAGGCATGACACAACTTTTAGGATCTAATTTAGGATATTTTCCGTGAAATGATAACATGAGTACTCCTATTATATTAATTAAACGATTTCAATAAGGCGTTGAGCTTTACGAATAGACATAATAGCTTCATTCATTACAGATTGAACGATAGTATGAGCTGGCTCAAAAGCTGTAAGACGGTTTAAACCTTGGCCTACTTGCACAGCACCATTTACAACATCGCCATCAATAGCGGCACGTTTGTTAGTACCTTGAGACATTTTAGTACGTTCTTCCGGCGTAGTAACGCCATCAGTTTCAGCAGCTAGATAACGCGTAGTGAATTCATTTTTCAAGCTACGTACGCCACCGTGACCAGAGAGAAGACCTGTTACAACAGAGTCTGTATCTGTGGCGTTGATGATTGCTTCTTTCATATTTGGATGTGCTTGGCATTCTTCGGCTAACAAGAAACGAGAGCCCATTTGCACGCCTTCTGCACCCATCAATAATGCAGCTGCAAGGCCACGACCATCTACGATGGAACCAGCAACAACAACAGGGATAGAAATTTCAGGTAAAATATTTTCCATTAAAGACATTGTGGTTTGGCTACCGATATGACCGCCAGCTTCCATACCTTCAACTATCATTGCATCAGCACCAGCATCTTGGATGCGTTTTGCAAGTTTCAAAGATGGAACAACAGGAATAACTTTGATGCCTGCATCTTGAAATGGTTTAATATATGGAACAGGGTTGCCTGCTCCAAGTGTGACAAAAGCTGGCTTTTCTTCAATGATAATATCTACTAATTCATCTTTATTTGGAGCCATTAACATAAGGTTAACACCGAAAGGTTTATCGGTTAATTCTTTACAAGCACGAATCTCATTGCGAGTCCACTCTGCATCGCGGCCACCAAGGGCAATTACACCTGTAGCGCCAGCATTTGCAACAGCAGCGACTAATTTGTGTTCAGATACCCAAGCCATAGCGCCTTGGATAATAGGGTATTCGATTTGTAACAGTTGAGTTAAAGCTGTTCTCATACATCCTCCTATAATAACAATGTAATAAACGATTTCTTTATTAAGCTTTAGATAATGTGTTTAATTCTTATGTAAGAATTAGAGCTTTAATAAAGTAAAAGTATGTATAAGTATATACTTATACACTAATGTGATTAGGTGTATTTATTAGAAGCTATATAATGCTAAAATAATTTTATATAGGCATATAAGCTCTTCTTTATATAATAGTATAATATATAAATTATGTATACCTTAGATAGATTGATTACAGTTGTTAATTAAATAAAAAAGCTGTTACTTTTACTATTGAAATAATATAGCCTTAAACGTCAAAGAATATGAAAGAACATTAATGTTATATTTGAAAAATTTTAATTGATAATACATTTCAGTTCTCTGAGT
Organism: Veillonella sp. oral taxon 158; assembly: GCF_018376515.1. Classification (NCBI taxonomy): domain Bacteria; kingdom Bacillati; phylum Bacillota; class Negativicutes; order Veillonellales; family Veillonellaceae; genus Veillonella; species Veillonella sp. oral taxon 158. Next base: position 39,794 of record NZ_JAHABE010000001.1, read on the forward strand.
AGGATAAATCCGCATAGTATATATGATTTTTAAATATTAGAAAAATTGAGAAAATAAGAAAATGAGTATTGAAAAGTTTCGATATCTTTGGTATACTACATTACAGATAGAGTATCTAATTTAATTAAAGATAAAATGTAAACAAAATTTTCAAGTGAAGGAGGAAATACACATGGAAAAATACGTATGCGTAGTATGTGGTTGGGTTTATGACGAAGCTGTTGAAGGCGTAAAATTCGAAGATCAACCAGCTGATTATGTTTGCCCACTTTGCGGTGTTGGTAAAGACCAATTCGAAAAAATGTAATTGACTTTCCAAAAAGGCTATCTTGAGTCCACTTAAGATAGTCTTTTTTATTTGACAAAGCACCATGTCATGTTTATAATATTATGAGTCGAGGTAAGATTATGAAACTGCAAGTAGAGCAAGCAAAAGAACATATAGGAAAGAAATTTCCTTATAGCTATACGATACCAACCTCTGAGCTTGGTGACGTAACTGCTTTTCCTTGGAGCCGTCATGATATAACCATTAATGGTGAGTTTTGGTTTGATGGTCAAAATTACATCGTTCAAGGTTCGATAGAGTCTAAAGGTGATTACGATTGTTCTCGTTGTTTAAATACAACAGAGCATAATCGTAAGGATTCCTTCGAGGAAATCTTTAGTGAACGTCGAGATGCTGCGGATGATGTGACTCCTTTCGATGGAGAGGAAATTGACTTAACCGAACTAATTAGGGATACATTAATCATCAATGAGCCCTCTCAAGTGTTATGTCAGGATGATTGCAAAGGATTGTGCGTTCATTGCGGAGCAAATTTAAATGTTTCACCTTGTTCTTGTGAATCCTTTGTGGTGGATCCTCGATTTGCAGAGTTACGTGCTTTGCTTGATGAGAAAGATGATAGATTGTCCTAATGATTGTACTAAGGAGGTGCAGATAATGGCAGTACCTAAACGTAGATTGTCTAAATGCCGTCGCGATCGCCGTCGTGCTAATTGGAAATTAGAAGCTCCTGGTTATGTAGCATGCCCACAATGCCACGAACCTAGGATGCCTCATCGTGTTTGCCCTACATGTGGTCACTATAAAGGTGAGCAAGTAGTAGCTAATGCTTAATATGTGAGCGGATGAAAAGACGCCTACTTCGGTAGGCGTCTTTTTTTTACACTTTTTTATTTTATATTTTTATATAGTTATAGTTTTTAGTTATATACTTATAACTTTATATGCCACTTAATTAGTAGTAAGTGTCACTATTTTATAGTAAGATTAATCTATAAGGTAGTGGCATTTTTTATACTTATATAAACTAAAAGATACTTAAATATAAAATTATAACTATATTTTGTATATGTCATCAAAATCTGTTACTATATGTATGAAAAGCCTTGCCAATAGGGGAATTATTGTATATACTTAGGATGTAATATTAATACTAGGTCATAAAAGGTGGTCCCATGAGTCGGTTAAAGAAGCAAGAGCGCCAAAAGCAGTTACAAGAAAAACTGAATATTACGCCATTTCTTACTGATGAAGAATTGGCAACGCACTTTGGTGTAAGTGTGCCAACAATTCGTCTCGATCGACTAGAATTGGGGATTCCTGAATTGCGTGAACGCATTCGCGTCATGGCTACAGGTCAATCACATGAAGCGGTAGAACATATACCGTATGAAGTGGTTGGGGAGCTAATCGATGTCACCGAAGGGCAACAAGCATTATCTATGCTACGCACTACGGCTGATATGGAAGATCGTTTCGGACATGTAGAGCCGCAGTATTTATATGCTCAAGCAAATTCCCTCGCAAAAGTAGTCATGGGTACTACTGTTTGTTCTGCGGAAGTTGGAAATATAAAATACAAGAACCCAGTAGGAGCTGGTACAAATTTGGTGGCAAAAGCAGAAATTGTTCGCCGCCGAGGTAATAAGTTCTTTATTTGGGTCATCATAAGAGATAAAATAAAAGAAGTATTTCGCGCAAAATTTATTATGGAATCCGTAGAGAATAGGGTGTAAATTATGAAAATTGCAATAGACGCCATGGGTGGCGACTTTGCTCCATTGGAGACTGTACTAGGATCCATTGAAGCCGTACGAGCAAATGAGCATATTAATGTGGTGCTCGTCGGCGATGAGCAGCAAATTTTTAACATATTAGAAGCTAATAATGAAGCTAAGAATCCACGCATTTCTGTACATCATGCTAGTGAAGTAATCGGCATGGATGAACATCCAGGTCAAGCGTTGCGCAAGAAAAAAGATGCATCTATCGTGGTGGCTACAGCGCTAGTTCGCGATAATCATTGTGATGCCGTTATTGCGCCTGGTAGTACGGGTGCTGCTGTTGCAGCAGCCTTGTTTGGTCTTGGTCGTATTAAAGGGGTAGATCGCCCAGTTATTGCAACACCAATGCCTACAGTTAGTGGTATTACTGTTATGCTAGATTCAGGTGCAAATTCAAACTGTAAACCAAAACATCTTGTACAAGGTGCATTGATGGGTTCTGAATATGCTAAGCTTTTATTAGGTAAAGAAAATCCTACTGTAGGATTACTAAATATCGGCGAAGAAGCCACAAAAGGGAACGATGTCGTTCTAGCCACGTATCCAATTTTGGAGCGTATGAAGATTATCAATTTTAAAGGCAATATTGAAGGTCGTGATATTCCAAAAGGGACTGTTGATGTCGTTGTATGTGATGGCTTTGTAGGTAATGTGGTATTGAAATTTGCGGAAGGCTTGGTAATAGGCCTAACACAATTAGTAAAGGATAGCATTATGGCGGGCAGTATTTTTGCCAAGATTGGTGCTATGTTAGTAAAGCCAGCTTTGAAAAAAATGGCAAAACGCTTAGATCACACTGAAAATGGTGGTGCTCCACTCTTAGGTGTTAATGGCTTATTTATGATTTCTCATGGCAGTTCTAAGGCCAAAGAGATTAAGAGTGCTATCGAAATTGCTGATGATCTAGTAGAGCGTAAAATTATTCAACACATTCGTGATACGATGGAAATTGAAGGAGCCTTAAAGTATGACTATGATGAATAAACCTGTAGGGATCATTGGTACTGGGAGCTTCCTTCCTGACAATGTAGTAACAAACTTTGATCTTGAAAAAATGGTTGACACTAACGACCAATGGATTAGAGAACGTACTGGTATAGAAGAACGACGCATTGCACCGGAAGGTATGAACACATCCTATATGGCAACAGAGGCAGCTAAGAAAGCATTGCAAATGGCTAAGGTCAATGCAGAAGACATCGATATGATTATCTTTGCTACCTTAACACCAGATATGATTATTCCTTCTGCAGCTTGTATTTTACAAGCTAACTTAGGAGCTAAAAAAGCAGCAGCTTACGATTTACAAGCGGCATGTTCTGGCTTTGTATATGGACTGATTACTGCAGCTAGTTATATTAGTTCTGGCATTTATAAGAAAGTACTCGTTGTAGGGGCAGAAATTCTTTCCCGTCGAGTAAATTGGAATGATCGTGGCACATGTATCCTCTTCGGTGATGGTGCAGGTGCTGCAGTAGTATCTGAAGTACCTGAAGGTTACGGTATTAAAGGTATTGATATGGGCGCCGACGGCACTGGTGGACCAGCACTTTGTATTCCAGCAGGTGGTACTGCTGTGGTTGCTAATGATCAACGCGTAGAAGAAGGTTTAACATTCATTCACATGGATGGCCCTGAAGTATATAAATTTGCTGTTAAAACGATGGGACGTACTGTTTTAAAATCTCTAGAACGTGCTGGTATGGAGCTCAATGAATTAGATTATTTCATCCCTCATCAAGCAAATATTCGGATTATTGATTCGGCTGCAAAACGATTACATCTGCCGATGGAAAAAGTTTTTGTTAATTTACATAAGTATGGTAATACATCTGCCGCGTCTGTAGCGATTGCTCTTGATGAAGCAAATCGTGAAGGACATTTCAAACGTGGAGATAATGTTGCGTTTGCAGGATTTGGTGCGGGCCTAACATGGGCAAGCCTAGTCTTGAAATGGTATTAAGGAGGACACATCAAGATGATTAAGACTGACATTTGTGATTTATTGCAGATTGAGTATCCAATTTTACAAGGTGGTATGGCTTGGCTCGGTACTGCAGAATTAGCAGCAGCCGTATCTGAAGCAGGTGGCCTTGGCCTTATTGGTGCTGGTCACATGCCTCCTGATATTTTCCGTAACGAAATCCATAAATTAAAAGAGCGTACTAACAAGCCTTTCGGCTGTAACATTATGCTTATGTCTCCATTCGTAAAAGAAGTTATGGAAGTAGTTGTGGAAGAACGCGTTCCTGTTATCACTACAGGTGCAGGTAACCCTGGCGTATATATTCCAGCTTTGAAAGAAATTGGCACTAAAGTTATTCCTGTTGTAGCATCCGTATTATTGGCAAAACGCTTATTGCGTGGTGGTATCGATGCGATTATTGCGGAAGGTACAGAATCTGGTGGTCACGTAGGTGACATTACAACTATGGCATTAATTCCACAAGTAGTTGATGCTGTAGATGTACCAGTAATTGCTGCTGGTGGTATTGCTGATGGTCGAGGTATGGCTGCGGCATTTGCATTAGGTGCTCAAGCAGTACAAATGGGTACGCGCTTCGTATTATCTGAAGAGTGTATTGCTCATGAAAATTATAAAAATGCTGTATTGAAAGCAAAAGATCGCGCTACAGTTATGACTGGTTTAACCACAGGTCACCCTGTACGTATTATCGATAATTCTTTAGCTCATAAATATAAAAACCTTGAATTTAGTGGTGGTTCTAAAGAAGAACTAGAAGCATTAGGTGCTGGTACACTTCGTAAAGCTGCTATTGACGGTGATGTAAAAGAAGGTTCTGTAATGATTGGTCAAATTTCTGGTATGTTAACAGATATTAAACCATGTGCAACTATCATTAACGATATTATGACTGAAACTGAAACTGTAATTAAGAATCTTCAAGGTCTGAATAAATAAGGAGGCCCTAATGAAAACGGCATTTGTTTTTCCTGGTCAAGGTTCCCAAAAAGTAGGCATGTTACAAGATTTGTACAATGCGTATCCTATTGTGAAACAACGTTTTGAAGAAGCTGACGAAGCTCTTGGTTACTCTATTACTAAGTTATGTTTCGAAGGTCCTGATACAGAGCTTGTTAAAACAGCTAATACACAACCTGCTATTTTGACTGCTTCCGTAGCTTGTTATGAAGTTCTTAAAGAGCAAGGCTTTACACCTGATATCGTAGGTGGTCATAGCCTTGGCGAGTATAGTGCTCTTGTAGCGGCTGGCGTATTGAACTTTAAAGATGCTGTATATGTAGTTCATAAACGTGGTCAATACATGCAAGAAGCTGTGCCATTGGGCAAAGGTGCTATGGCTGCTATCTTGGCATTACCTCGTGAGCAAGTTGTAGAAATTTGTGAAGAAGTAAGTGCATCTGTTGGCTCTGTACAAGCAGTTAACTTTAACTGCCCTGGTCAAATCGTTATTGCCGGTGAAACAGCAGCGGTGGAAGCAGCAGCTGAAAAAATGAAAGAAGCCGGTGCAAAACGTGCAGTTATGCTTCCTGTAAGTGCTCCATTCCACAGCCGTTTGATGGAACCAGCTGCTCTTCGTTTAAAAGAAGAGTTGGATAAAATCCAAGTAAACGATGCTCAAATTCCTGTAGTAGCAAACGTTACAGGTAAAATCTTAACTAATGCAAATGACATTAAAGAATCCTTAGTTACTCAAGCAGCTAACCCTGTATTATGGGAAGACTGCGTAGCTGAAATGGTAAACTTTGGTGTAACTAGCTTCGTTGAGGTAGGTCCTGGCAAAGTACTTACAGGCTTTACTAAGAAGATCAATAAAGATATGGAATTAGCTAATGTTGAAGACATTGCATCCTTAGAGAAAACGCTTGAATTTTTGAAAGGGGTTCGATAAAATGCATTTAGAGGGTAAAGTAGCCATTGTAACTGGTGCATCCCGTGGTATTGGTCGCGCTGTAGCTATCCATTTGGCAAAATCTGGTGCTGATGTTGTAGTTAACTATAGCGGTAGCGAAGGTGCAGCTCAAGAAACTGTTGAAGCTGTACAAGCATTAGGCCGTAAAGCCATTAAAATTAAAGCCAATGTAGCAAATGCTGATGAAGTTGCTGCTATGGTTGAAGAAGCTCATAAAGAGTTTGGTCACATTGACATTCTCGTAAATAATGCGGGTATTACGCGCGACGGTTTGTTAATGCGTATGAAAGATGAAGATTTTGATGCTGTTATCGATATCAACCTTAAAGGTGTATATTTGGTAACTAAAGCAGTATCTAAAATCATGATGAAACAACGTTCTGGTCATATTATCAACATGACATCTGTTGTAGGTGTTATGGGTAATGCTGGTCAAACTAACTACGCTGCTTCTAAAGCTGGCGTAATTGGTTTCACTAAGTCCTGTGCTAAAGAATTGGCTAGCCGTGGCATCACAGTTAATGCTATTGCACCAGGCTTTATCAACACAGATATGACTGATGTATTACCAGAAAAAGTTAAAGAAGCTATGGTTACTGAAATTCCATTGGGCCGCATGGCTGATGCTGAAGAAGTGGCAACTGTAGTAACATTCCTTGCTAGCGATTTTGCGAATTATATTACTGGCCAAGTTATCAATGTAGATGGCGGCATGGTAATGTAGTTGTAAAATTAGACTATATACAAATACACTTTGAAAGGAGGTGAACCACCAATGAACACTTTCGATAAAGTAAAAGCAATCGTTGTGGAACAATTAGGCGTTGATGAAGCTGAAGTTACCATTGATTCTACATTCATCGACGACTTAGGCGCTGACTCCTTAGATATCGTTGAATTGATCATGGCATTCGAAGAAGAATTCAATGTTGAAATCCCTGACGACGTTGCAGAAAAAATTAAAACCGTTAAGGATACAGTAGAATATATTGATTCTGCTAAATAAGCTGTAAAGCTGACAATTCAGCCGAACGGGAGGCCGGGTGGCCTCCCCACCGGTTTTATATACAGGAGGATTTGATAGTGAAGCTCCCTGAACTTCGCATTGGGAATCTAGTGGCCAAAGTACCTATCATTCAAGGTGGTATGGCGATTAGATTGTCTACAGCTCGCTTGGCAGCAGCCGTTGCAAATGAAGGTGGTATCGGCCTTATTGCGGCATCTGGTTTGCCTTTTGATGAATTACGATACGAAATACAATTAGCTAGAAAATTATCACCTACGGGTATTATTGGTATAAATGCGATGGTAGCGGCAACTCAATTTGCTGGTCTAGTAAAAACTGCCATCGAAGAGGGCATTGATCTTGTAGTAGCAGGTGCTGGTTTTTCAAGAGATATGTTCGCTATGGGCAAAGAGTCTGGTACTCCAATTGTACCAATCGTTTCGTCCGCAAAATTAGCTCGCATTTCTGAAGGTTTAGGTGCGGCAGCAGTTATCGTAGAAGGTTGCGAAGCTGGTGGTCACTTGGGTACGGATCGTTCCGCTCGAGACATAGTTCCAGAAGTTGTTGCAGCCGTTAAAAACATTCCAGTAATTGGTGCTGGTGGTGTTCTTGATGGCCGTGATATCGTAGAAATGTTGAAATTAGGTGCTAGTGGTGTTCAAATGGGTAGCCGTTTTGCGGCTTCTGATGAATGTAATGCATCTGATGAATTGAAAAAAATGTATGTACGGGCTACAAACCCCGAGGATATTGTATTAATTCAAAGTCCTGTAGGTTTGCCTGGTCAAGCAATTAAAAACAAATTTGCTGAATCTGTATTAGACGGTACTGTAGCACCTCCAACGGTGTGTGATAACTGTTTAAAACATTGTTCCCATAAATTCTGTATCATCCGTGCTCTTTCTCGTGCACAACAAGGTGATGTGGAAACTGGTTTGGTGTTCTCTGGCAATAATATGAGAAAAGTCGATAAGATTATGCCAGTTAAAGATATCTTTGCACAATTAAAACAGCAAGTAGCAGAGATAGATTAATTTAAAAGGGCTGTATAGCTATAAGAGGTGGAATAATTGGAAAAACGTGTAGTAATTACTGGCTTAGGGGCAGTGACTCCTGTAGGTATCGGTAAAGAGAACTTCTACAATGCGTTATTGGCAGGTCAATCTGGTATTGGGCCGATTACACGCTTTGACGCATCTGAGTATGCAACACGCATTGCAGGCGAAGTAAAAGATTTTGATATTACAAACTATGGCGTAGACAAAAAAGAAGCTCGTCGTATGGACCGATCTGTAGAATTTGCTATCGGTGCGGCTGTTCTTGCCTGTGAAGATGCTAATCTTGACTTGGACAAAGCAAATTTAGACCGTTGTGGTACTGTAGTTGGTACTGGTATCGGCGGTATTGACTCTATCCATGAAGTATATGAAACATTATTCGATAAAGGTCCTGGCCGTGTAAGTCCGTTTGCAGTACCTATGATGATTGCAAACATGACATCTGCTCGCGTATCCATTCGCCTTGGTCTTAAAGGTCCTGTTATTACAGACGTAACAGCTTGTACTTCTGGTACAAATGCTATTGGCGATGCATTCCGTATCATTCAACGTGGTGATGCTGATGTAATGTTCGCTGGTGGTACTGAAGCTGCTGTATCCCCAGCTGCTGTAGCTGGTTTCGCAGCTATGAAAGCTATGTCTACACGCAATGACGAACCAACAAAAGCATCCCGTCCATTTGACCGCGATCGCGATGGTTTCGTAATGGGTGAAGGCTCAGGTATCGTAGTTCTTGAAGAATTAGAACATGCTAAAGCTCGTGGTGCTCATATCTACGCTGAAGTAGTAGGTTATGGTACTAATGGTGATGCTTACCACATCACTGCACCAGCTCCAGGTGGTGTTCAAGCTCGTAAATGTATGGAATTAGCAATTAAAGATGCAGGTATCGATCCTACTGACGTTAACTACATCAATGCTCATGGTACATCTACTGGCCTTAATGACCAAAATGAAACATTGGCTATTAAAGAATTGTTCGGCGATCATGCTAAAAATATCGCTGTTAACTCTACAAAATCCATGACAGGTCACTTGTTAGGTGCTGCTGGTGCTATCGAAACTATCGTTATGGCGATGGCTATCGAAACTGGTAAAGTTCACCCTACTATTAACTGTGACAATCCTGATGAAGGTTTGGATCTAGACTATGTTCGTGAAGGCGCACGTGACCTAGAAGTTAAATGTGCACTTTCCAACTCTTTCGGTTTTGGTGGTCATAACGGTACACTTTGCATTCGCCGTTATGAAGCTTAATGGTTGCTATCGAAGCGCATAAGAGTAAGATGACACAAGCTCGTGAAGAATCCCTTCATGAGCTTGTTGCTCGTTTAGACATACCTGTGTCAGATATATCCATTATAGATTGTGCTTTTACACATACATCTTATGCGAATGAACATAAATCAAAGCATATCCATCACAATCAACGATTAGAGTTTTTAGGCGATGCTGTACTGGATCTCATCATTGGTGAGTACTTATTTAAGAATTATCCAGACATGGCTGAAGGTAATTTGACGAAGATTAAGGCTGCTACAGTATGTGAGGATTCCCTAGCATCCGTAAGTCGTTCTTTACAATTGGGGCAATATTTATTGCTTGGTCATGGTGAACGCGCTTCCGGTGGTAATGATCGTAACTCTATACTAGCTGATACCTTTGAGTCTCTCATTGGCGCTATTTATATTTCTACAGATTACCAAACAGCAATGACCTTCGTTTTAAAACATTTAACAACTTATATCAAGCAAGCCTTAGAAGGTAAGCGGGGCAAAGATTATAAGACATTATTACAAGAATACGTGCAACGAGATGGCGATAAACATATCGTCTATCGTTTGCTCAGTGAAAGTGGTCCCGACCATGCTAAGACCTTCCATATGGTAGTCGAAATCAATGGTGTTACTTACGAGGCAGGCTCTGGTAAAAGTAAAAAAATTGCAGAACAACATGCGGCTCAATTGACTTTAGAAAAGTTGATGGCTAACAAATAGAAAAGCGCCTAATGGCGCTTTTTTCTGTATAATAGTATATGAGTAATATTTTTATAAGAATGGGAGGTGTCTATGAAACCATTTGGTATGATTCCTTTTTTTATACCTCATGTAGGTTGTCCCTATGTGTGTACCTTTTGTAATCAGTCTCGTATAACAGGCCAATCTGGTATTAGTCACCTAACACCGGATTATATTAAAGAAACAATTACAGAGTATGTGGGAAATAAACGAAACGATAAGTTTTGGGAAGTCGCCTTTTATGGTGGATCGTTTACAGCTATCCATACAGATTTACAACATCAATTATTAGCTCCTGCTTCTGAGATGCTTAAGCGCGGCATAATTGATGGTATACGTTGTTCTACGCGGCCTGATGCTGTAGGTGATGAAGCAATTACCTTATTACAGTCTTACGGGGTAAAAACAGTAGAACTTGGTGTGCAGTCCATGAATGATGGTATTTTGGTTCATGCTAAGCGTGGTCACACCGCACAAGAGGTAGTAGAGGCTGTTGCGCGATTAAAACAGCGCGGTATGACTGTAGGTGTTCAACTTTTACCAGGACTAAAAGGTGAAACTTGGGAATCAATTTTAGAAACAGCTATTGCTGTAGTTAAGCTACAACCAGATTTTGTACGAATCTATCCTGTTCTTGTTATAGAAAATACGGAGTTAGCAGATCAATATAGAGCTGGTGAATATGAGCCATTGAGTACCGAGCAAGCTATCACATATTGTGCATTTTTAAAGGACTGGTTTGAACGGCATAACATTGAAGTTATACGTACAGGATTACAAAGCACGGAAGAGCTAGACTCTGGAAATAGTTTGGTGGCAGGTCCTTATGAGCCCGCTATGGGTGAGCTCGTCGTAAATGAACAGTATAAACAACGCATAGAACGCTGTATTAATGAACATATAGAATCCTTTATTGATAAGGAACTTTCACAGTGGAATATATGGGGACAAGTAAATACTTATATAGCTCTAAATATAAGTATTTTCTATCCCCGTAGTTTAACATCCAAGGTACGAGGCCTTAAAAATAGGAATATGTTATACTTTCAAGAAAAATATCCTCATATAAATATTAATTGGTATGAAGATAGTACGAGAAATACTGTTCGTTGCTGTATTGATGGCCTACAATATGTGTTATAATAAAAGATATGATTAATTGGGGTTGTTAGTAGAAAGGAGGCAGTCATGCAATTACTTCGGTTGGAATTAAAGGGCTTTAAATCGTTTGCAGATAAGACGGTTGTAAAATTCTCACCAGGAATGACTGCCGTTATTGGACCTAACGGAAGTGGTAAAAGTAATATTACGGATGCTATGAAATGGGTATTAGGGGAATCCAATGTCCGTAACTTACGTGGTCAAAAAGCAGAGGATATTATCTTCTCTGGTACGGAAAAGCGCAAGCCTATGAGTGCTGCTGAGGTTACTCTCGTATTTGATAATAGTGACCAACAATTAGATTTAGATATGGCAGAGGTGGCTATTACACGTCGTATTTATCGTACTGGTGAAAGTGAATTTCTTATCAATAAACGCTCTTGTCGTTTAAAGGATATTCACCTTTTATTAGCTGATACAGGTCTAGGTAGAGACTCCATGGCGATCATCGGTCAGAACCGCATTGATGCTATTTTAAACTCTAAGCCTGAAGAACGGCGTCTTATCTTTGAAGACGTAGCCGGTATTTCACGATTCAAGATCAACAAAGAAGATGCGTTGCGTCGTATTGCTAGTACAGACCGAAACATGGAACGTGTACGCGACGTAATGGCTACCATCGAAGAGCAACTAGGCCCTTTGTCCGAAAAAGCGGAAAAGACTAAAAAATATATGTCTTTAAGCCGTACTAAACGCGATTATGATGGGGCACTTGCCTTTCACAATTATAAGACCTCTGATCGTTTATTAACGCGTTTTGAAAATGATAATATTGCATTTAAGGATGAAGAGATTGAGCTTCAAACTGAATTGTCCAAATTGGAAGCTCGCCGTCATACCTTGCAATCTGTATCAACAAAAGAGCAAGAACAGCTTAAGTTGTGGGAAGCTCAATATTCGGAAAAGCAGCGTGATGAAGAGCGTTTAGCAGGTCATTTACGTCTGTTAGATGAGCAGCTGAAGACAGCTCGTCGTGAATTAGATGAAACATCTATGCGTATTAGCGAATTGGAAGCTACCCGAAAAGGCGAAGAACAACAATTGCGCATTTTAAATCAGTTGATTCAAGATGAAAGTGCGCAATTAGTAGAAAAAGAGTCTAAGCTAGAAGCGTTAGAAGCTAATTATAAAAAAGCTGTTGAAGATGTAAGTGCTGAGCAAGCGAAGTTTCAATCCTTGCAGTCTAATCGAGAAGCCTTTGAGCAACGTCAATTAGAGGTTGTGAGTGCCATTGAAACGGCAAAAGCTAGTATTCGTAGCTTAGAAGCTCGTAAGGAAGAGTCTATAAAACAATGTGAGGTTTTAAAGGCTGAAATAGGTCAAGTAGATAGTGAGTTACAAGACGCTCGCGGTGAATTTGATACATTAGGCCAACAGTTTAATGCTATTTCTGCCCAACGACAAGCCCTCGTTGATGGCGGCAAAGAAGCAGCCTTACAAGCTCGTGAAGAACGCAAAGAATTACAAAAATTGCGTACCCAAGAGCAACGTGTTAAAGGTCGTATCGAATTATTAGCCCAATGGGAAGAACAACATGAAGGCTATTTAGAAGGTACTAAGAATATCCTAAACGGTAAAGGCTCTTGGCGCGAACAAATTACAGGTGCTGTTGGTGATCTCTTTACGGTAGAAGATAAATATACTACGGCTATCGAAACGGCATTAGGTGGTAGTGTTAACCACGTTGTGACTACTACTGCTCGCGCTGCTGCGGAGGGTGTCAATTATTTGAAATCTATCCAAGGTGGTCGCGTAACCTTCTTGCCCATGGATTCTGTAAAAGGAAAACCCTATGATACACCGGCATTACATGAAAGCTGTGTAATCGGTACTGCTGTTGATTGTATTTCCTTTGATAATACATACGCTCATATTTTCCAATACTTATTGGGGCGCACCTTGGTAGTATCCTCCATGGATGATGCTATTGGTCTGCAAAAAAAATATAATCAACAATTGCGTATCGTTACGCTTACAGGGGAACAATTCCAACCTGGCGGCTCTTTAACTGGTGGTGCTACAAAGCGTAAGCGTGCCTCTGTATTGAGCCGTAAGGAAGAGGCGGCGAGCCTTGAACAAGAGCTCCTGCAAATTGAAGAACAAATTCGTTCCTTAACAGCTAGCTTGGAAAATCTTGAAAAACGGGTTGAGGAAGCTGAAAAAGAACGAGGTGCCCTTGATGAAAGCTACCAACATACGAACTTACTCTATGTGGCTAGCGAAACAAAGGTACAAAATATTCAAAATCAAATGGATCGTAAGAAGCGTGTTCTCCGTGAAGAAGAACAACGTTTATTACAAATTGATATTGATTTAGCTAGTACAACGGCTAACTTGAAAGACCAAGAAACAGCATTGGCTTCTTTGCAAGAAGACCACGGTGTAGATGGCAATCAAGGGGCCTTAATGGATCGGTTAACTGTATTACAAAAGGTACAGCAAGAGGCGTATGAAGCTTTCACAGAGGCTCGCCTCACCTGTGATACGTTGCGACAAACCATTAAGGAACGTGAAGTTCAGCGAGAACAACGTAATCAATCCATTGCTAACATTGTAGAGCGACTAACACCGTTACGTAATTTGTTAATTAGTACTACAGAGCGTTGTGAAGTGGAGCTACCAAAGGCTAAAGAATTGGCTGACCGGGAACTAGCTGTGACTACAGCGGAGGTTGAACGATTGCGAGCACTTCGCGATGAGGCCTATGAAAATACGTCTGCAGGTCGTGAGGAATTGGAAGCTATCTTGAGCGAACAAGACCGGTTAAACCAACGTTATAAAGTAGTTCAAGGTCGACTCGTCGATATGGAAGGTAAAATTACTCGTTATCGCATGGACTGTGAACGCTTTGTAGAAGAGCTACAAGGGTTAGGCTTTACCTTAGAAGATGCACAAGCCCTTCGCATTGAAGGTTCTGTAAACGATTGGAAGGATGAGCAGGCTCGCTTGATGGCAGAAATTGTCGAACTAGGACCAATCAATCCGAACGCTGTTGAGGAATACGAAGAAACTAAAGAGCGTTATGACTTCTTAACTACGCAGTTAGCAGATTTAGATACAGCGAAGGAGCAATTGCAAGCGGTTATTGCTGAAATGGATAAGGCTATGAGTACACAGCTATACGATGTATTAGATGTAGTAGGCCGTAGATTCCAAGAGGTATTTAGCCAACTGTTTGGCGGTGGTACGGCGCAAATCGTATTAACTGATCCAGATAATATCTTAACTGGTGGTATCGATTTCTACATTCAGCCGCCAGGGAAAAAACGACAACAATTGACCTTGTTATCCGGTGGTGAGCGTGCCCTTACGGTTATTGCATTATTGTTCTCGTTCCTAGACTATCGTCCAGCTCCATTCTGCGTGCTTGACGAAGTTGACGCAGCGCTTGATGAAGCCAATGTAGAACGATTTAGTTCTTACTTAAATCGGGTAAATAAAGAAACACAATTTATCGTAGTATCGCACCGTAAAAAGACGATGGAAGCTGCCGAAGTATTACAAGGGGTGACCATGGTTGAACGAGGCGTATCGCGATTATTAACAGTAGCATTTGAAGATGTGAAGGAGGATCTAGCATAATGGCATTTGGATTCTTTAATAGAATTAAAGACGGCTTGGAGAAAACTCGTAAGTCTTTTGTTAAAAACGTAGAAAGTATCGTTATCGGTTATGCTCAAATCGATGATGATTTCTTAGATGATTTAGAAGCAGTTATGCTCACTAGTGACCTTGGTCCTAAAACGACAGAATACTTGATGAGAGAAATTCGTCGTGGTGTAACGGAAGGTGTCATCAATAATACAGGTGATGTAATGCCGTTTATGGAAGACCGCATCACAGAAATGCTAGTTGACCAAGAGGATGAAATCACACTTCACCATCCAGAGGTTATCTTAGTAGTAGGTGTTAACGGCGTTGGTAAAACTACGACTATCGCTAAATTGGCTAACTATTATACCAAGGAAGGTAAAAAGGTTATTATCGCTGCAGGTGATACATTCCGTGCCGCTGCAGCTGACCAATTATCTATCTGGGCTGATCGAGTAGGTGTGCCTATCGTTAAACATAAAGAAGGGGCTGATCCTGCAGCCGTTGTATACGATGCAATGGAAGCGGCAAAAGCTCGTAATGCAGACCTTGTTATCGTCGATACAGCAGGTCGTCTACATACCAAAGTTAATCTTATGGAAGAACTTAAAAAGATGGGCCGCGTAGCGAATAACCACGTAGAAGGGGCTCCGCATCAAACATTGCTCGTTCTTGATGGTACTACAGGTCAAAATGCAGTAAGCCAAGCTAAATTATTTGGTCAAGCAGTACCAGTAAATGGTATTGTTGTTACTAAGCTAGATGGGACAGCAAAAGGTGGCGTAGTTATCTCTATTAAAGAGGAACTAGGCGTACCAGTACGCTGGATCGGCGTTGGCGAAGGCATGGATGATTTGCGTCCATTTAATGCGAAAGAATTTGCTAATGCACTATTTAATAAAGGAATGATTCAAGGTGACAAATAAATATAACCGGGAATTCTTACTTGAATATGTAGAATCTGAAAATAAGAAAAATGAATGTAATGTTAGCCTAGAAAATATGGAAAAGATTGTTAGCTTAATCGAGTATTTTGGCATTGAATTATATCGTCCTATTACAAGATTACTACTTTCAAACTGGGAAGAGATTACTGAACGTATTAATAACTATACTGAGTCAGATTGGATGATGGCTGATGAAATCCAAAAGACTACACCAACATTAGATCGCTTTTCTATTGCTATGCTCATCGAAGTCTTAGAGGGTGAGGATACGTTGAACCAAGCAGAAAATGCAGGTCGTCGTTTAACGGATGCAGAAATGAAGGCTATTCGTAAACATCAGGATGAACAGTAATGAAACATAATACATATAATTACGAAGGGGGTCAACCATTTAAAGTGGAGGCGCCCTTTACGCCTACAGGGGACCAACCAACTGCGATTCAGTCTTTAACAGAAGGCATTGAACGCGGTGAATGGGCCCAAGTTTTGCTCGGTGCCACTGGTACCGGTAAAACCTTTACAATGGCTAAGGTTATCGAGGCGGTACAAAAACCGACCTTGATTATTGCCCACAATAAAACATTGGCTGCTCAGCTATGTAGTGAGTTTAAAAGCTTCTTCCCAAATAATGCGGTAGAATACTTTGTTTCTTACTACGATTTCTATCAACCAGAAGCATATATTCCTTCTAGCGATACGTACATCGAGAAGGATGCGTCTATTAATGATGAAATCGATAAACTGCGACATAGCGCTACAATGAGCCTCTTTGAGCGCCGCGATGTGATCATCGTTGCCTCTGTTAGCTGTATTTACGGCTTAGGTGACCCTGAGGACTACTCTGAACTCGTGTTGTCCTTACGCTTAGGGCAGACGAAATCTCGTGATGAAATTCTATCTAAACTCGTAGATATTCAATATACGAGAAATGATATGAACTTTATCCGCGGTACCTTCCGTGTACAAGGGGATACTATCGAGATTTTCCCTGCTGCGTATAGTGAAAGAGCCATTCGAGTGGAACTCTTTGGCGATGAAATCGATCGCCTCGTTGAAGTAGATGCTTTGACTGGTGAAGTGATTGCTGAACGTAAGCACGTTGCAGTTTACCCAGCATCTCACTATGTAACAACGAAAGATAAGATGCGTATTGCTGTAGAGCGTATTGAAGCTGAGTTAGAAGAACAGTTAGCTAAGTTAAAGGCTGCTGATCGTTTACTTGAGGCGCAACGTCTTGAACAACGTACGCGTTATGATATAGAAATGATGCAGGAAATGGGCTATTGCTCGGGCATCGAAAATTATTCCCGCCATATGTCTGAACGTAAGGCTGGGGAAGCTCCATATACATTGATAGACTATTTCCCAGATGATTTCCTCATCATGGTGGACGAGTCTCATGTAACGATACCTCAAGTGCGTGCCATGTATAATGGTGACCGGGCGCGTAAAGAATCGCTCATCGAATATGGCTTCCGTCTGCCGTCTGCACTTGATAATAGACCACTTCAATTCGATGAATTCGTAGAGCGTATTAATCAAATCGTCTATGTATCAGCCACACCTGGTCCTTATGAAATGGAAGTACAAACGAATATTGCGGAGCAAATTATCCGTCCTACAGGCTTATTAGATCCATCCATTGAAATTCGTCCTATTAAGGGGCAAATGGATGACTTACTAGGAGAAATTCATAAGCGTGCAGCTAAGAATGAACGTGTTCTCGTTACGACCTTAACGAAGAAGATGGCCGAGGATTTAACGGAGTTCTTAAAGGAAATGGGCGTCCGCGTTCGTTATCTCCATTCTGATATCGTTACCATCGAGCGTGCTGAAATTATTCGTGATTTACGGGCTGGTGTTTTTGACGTACTGGTTGGTATTAACCTGCTCCGTGAAGGCCTAGATATGCCAGAGGTTTCTCTAGTAGCTATATTAGATGCAGATAAGGAAGGTTTCTTACGTTCTGATACGGCTATGATTCAAACTATTGGTCGGGCTGCTCGTAATGTGAATGGTCACGTTATTATGTACGCTGACCGCGTAACTGGCTCTATGCAACGAGCTATTGATGAAACCGATCGCCGTCGTGCTGTGCAAGAGGCTTATAATATTGAACATAATATTACGCCTAAGTCTGTCTCTAAAGATGTAAAAGAACTCATTGAGTTGACGAAAATTGAAGAAGATATGGTCACCGATGGGAAGGACTTTTCACCGAAGAAAGGGAAAAAGAAATCCTCTACAACAGGTATGGACCATGGACATGAACCATATGCTCAAGAGGCATCTACTCCTAAGGTGGCAGATATAACGCCAGAAGAGTTATTCAATAAGATTGAAGAGCTTGATCGTCAAATGAAGGCCGCTGCAAAGCAGCTTGAATTTGAAAAGGCTGCAAAACTTCGTGATCAATTAGGGGAACTACGTCAACAATGGTCCGATATGCATAGTGCAGGTGAAAGCAAGTTAAAAAAGCCGGCATCAACTAAAGGTAGAAAGCGGACTAGCTCAAAGAGTAATTAGATTGTAACAAAACACATAGATTATATAGACTATATGTGCGATAATATACATATATTATTTCATGTTAGTAAAAAGAGATGATGCCGATTGGTATCATCTCTTTAAATAGGAAACATAATGAAAGATCAATTGATAGTAAAAGGTGCGCGTCAGCATAATCTTAAAAATATAGATATATCCTTACCACGGGATCAGTTTATCGTTTTGACTGGCCTTAGTGGCTCTGGTAAATCGTCCTTGGCATTCGATACAATTTATGCAGAAGGGCAACGACGCTATGTAGAGTCTTTATCTGCTTATGCACGTCAATTCTTGGGACAAATGGATAAACCCGATGTAGACTATATTGAAGGTTTATCTCCAGCTATTTCTATCGACCAAAAGACTACAAGCCGTAACCCTCGTTCTACAGTTGGTACTGTAACGGAGATTTACGATTACTTGCGTCTATTATTTGCTCGCGTAGGTCATGCTCATTGTCCAGAATGTGGTAAGCCTATTACACAACAAACAATACAACAAATGACAGACGATGTAATGAACTTTCCAGAAGGTACTAAGATTTTAGTATTAGCTCCTATGATTCAAGGGAAAAAAGGAGGGCATAAATCCGTCTTTGATCAACTTCGTAAAGAAGGTTTTGTTCGTGCCCGTGTAGATGGCGCTGTACGTACATTAGATGAAGAGATTGTATTAGAAAAAAATAAAAAACACTCTATCGATATCGTAGTAGACCGTCTCGTTGTAAAAGAAGGTATTGAATCTCGCTTAGCAGACTCTATGGAGACCGCATCAAAATGGGCAGAAGGCATTGTAGTTATCCAAGAGGTAGATGGACCTGAACACATGTATAGCCAACACTTTGCATGTCCAGATTGCCATATTTCCTTACCTAAAATTGAGCCGCGTATGTTCTCTTTTAACAGTCCATTTGGTGCCTGCCCAGCTTGTTTGGGAATTGGCTCTACCATGGAAGTAGACGAAGAACGCGTTATTCCAGATGGATCTATTACTTTTGCCGATGGTTGTGTACAAGCGTTGAGCTCTAACCCTAATGCATGGTTTATGCGCCAAGTAGAAGGTCTATTAAAAGCTAATGGATACTCTTTAAATTCTACTTATGATGAATTGCCAAAAGCATTACAGAAAAAAGTAATGTACGGCACTACAGATAAGGTTGCTTTCACGTACGAAAATATGCGCGGTGAAGTGAAGGAATTCTTTACTGAGTACGAAGGTATTTTACCGATGGTAAAACGCCGTCATAGTGAAGCCTCTACAGATTCCATGCGTGAAGAGTTTGAAAAATTTATGTCCATTAAGCCTTGTACTACATGCCATGGTGCTCGTCTTAAACCTGAAGTGTTAGCTATAACCGTAGGGGATAAGAACATCAATGAAGTGACCCAATTGACCATTAAAGAAGCACTCGATTTCTTTGGTAAGTTACAGTTAACAGAGCGGGAACAAGTGATTGGTGCTCAAATTATGAAGGAAATCAATGCTCGTCTTGGGTTCCTCAATAATGTAGGCCTTGATTATCTTACTATGAACCGTAGTGCAGGTACTTTATCTGGTGGTGAAGCGCAACGTATTCGTCTAGCTACGCAAATCGGCTCTGGTTTGGTAGGTGTATTGTACATCTTAGACGAACCGTCCATAGGGCTACATCAACGAGATAATGATCGACTCATCGATACGCTGAAAGGCTTGCGTGATTTAGGTAATACCTTGCTCGTTGTAGAACATGACGAAGATACGATGCGTGCGGCTGACTATCTCGTGGACATTGGGCCCGGTGCAGGTGAGCATGGCGGTCAAATCATTGCCGCTGGTACGGTAGACGAAGTGATGAAGGTAGAAAACTCCATTACTGGTCAATATTTGAGTGGTCGTAAATTTATCGCTCTTCCGGAAGAACGCCGTAAACCAGGTAAGAACTGCATTGAAATTCGCGGTGCTAAGGAAAACAATTTACAAAATGTAAATGTAAAATTCCCTATTGGCTTATTCAATGTTGTTACTGGTGTCAGCGGTTCTGGTAAGTCTACCTTGATTAATGAAATTCTCTACAAAGGTTTAGCTAATCAATTATATCGCTCTAATCACAAAGTAGGGGCTCATAAAGAAATCCGTGGTCTTGAACATATCGATAAAATCATCAATATTGACCAAAGTCCTATCGGTCGTACGCCGCGCTCTAATCCAGCTACCTATACAGGTGTATTCGATGCTATACGCGAGCTCTATAGTCAAACACCGGAAGCAAAGATGCGCGGTTACAAACAAGGGCGCTTTAGCTTTAACGTAAAAGGTGGCCGCTGTGAAGCTTGTCGTGGTGACGGTATCATCAAAATTGAAATGCACTTCTTGCCAGATGTGTACGTACCTTGTGAGGTTTGTAAGGGAGCCCGTTATAACCGTGAAACCTTAGAGGTTAAATACAAAGGCAAATCTATTGCAGATGTACTAGATATGACGGTAGATGATGCGGTTGAGTTCTTCAGCGCTATTCCGAAGATCAATCGTAAAATGGTTACCTTGCAAGAGGTAGGTTTAGGCTATATTCGTTTAGGTCAAGCCGCAACAACCTTATCTGGTGGTGAAGCACAACGGGTTAAATTAGCTACTGAATTAGCTCGTCGCAGCACAGGTAAAACATTGTACATCCTAGATGAACCGACTACAGGTCTTCACGCCGAAGATATTCGCAAGTTATTACACGTATTGCAACAACTCGTAGAGGGTGGCGATACCGTTGTCGTTATCGAGCATAATTTAGATGTCATTAAGATGGCAGACCATATTATAGACCTCGGGCCTGAAGGGGGTAATCGTGGTGGTACTATCGTAGCTACAGGAACACCTGAGGAAATCGTTAAGGTGAAAGAAAGCTATACAGGCAAATTCTTAGGTCCTGTATTAGAACAGACTAAGAAATTTATGAAAGCAGCTCAAAAGAAGAAATAATAGTGCATACAAAGCTTAAAAATCTACGAGGAAAGGAGGACATATGCCATCTGAAGAATTACTAGAGAAGGTCAGTCATTTGCCGACCACACCAGGTGTGTATTTATGGCGCGATCAATATAACCGTATCATCTATGTAGGTAAAGCCATTAATTTGCGCAACCGCGTACGTTCCTATGTGCGTAATGATGCGAACCGAGCGCCGAAGGTTGCGGCCATGATGAAGCGAGCCGTCGATGTGGAGATTATCCAAACAAAGACGGAGATGGAAGCGCTTATTTTAGAGAATACGCTCATCAAGGAGCACGAGCCTAAATACAATATTAGGCTTCGTGATGATAAAACGTATCCGTACGTTAAAATCTCAGTACAAGAGGATTACCCACGTGTATATATGACGCGCCGACTAGAACGCGATGGAGCCAAGTACTTTGGTCCTTTCACAGATGTAACATCTGTACATGTAGTATTGAAATTAATATGCCAGTACTATCCACTCAGGACATGTAAGTCTATGAAGGTGGAGCGACCATGTTTGCAATATCATATGCATTACTGTGAAGCACCGTGCTTTAACAAGATTTCCGTATCGGATTATGGAAAGTATATCGATGAAATTATAGAACTCTTTGAAGGTAAGCCTATTCCTTTGCTGAAGGAAATTAAAGAGAAGATGGAGCTTGCTGCAGAAGACTTACGCTTTGAAGATGCAGCACGTTATCGAGATCAGCTAACTAGTATAGAAAAAATCCAAGAAAAACAGCGCATGGTTACACAGCGTGGCGACTTAGACGTGTTAGGTATTGCAGGGGATACCTCGATGGCTTGTGTACAGTTATTATTCATCCGTGGTGGCCGACTATTAGGCCGTGAGAACTACTTTGTACAACATGATGGTGATAGTGCTGAAACGATCATGACGGACTTTATCAAGCAATACTATGGAGATACAAACTTCATTCCAAAGGAATTATTATTACCTATGGATAGCACCGATAGAGACTTGTTAAAGGAATGGTTTACACAGCTTAAAGGCCAGAATGTAGACGTATCTGTGCCACAGCGTGGTTATAAGATGGACATGATTAAGATGGCTCATGAGAATGCAGAAACCTTCCTAGAAGAGCGTCGTCGTCAGTGGCAACACCAAATTGATAAGACCGGTGGGGCTGTTAAAAAATTAGCTGAAGTCCTAGACTTGCCGCGATTACCAGAGCGTATGGAATGTTTCGATATTTCCCATACACAAGGGGCCGAAACGGTGGCGTCTATGGTTGTCTTTGAAGGCGGTAAGCCTGTGAAGAAGGAGTATCGTCGTTTTAAATTGAAAACTACGCAAGGTAAACCTGATGACTTTAAGTCTATGGCTGAAATTATGGAACGACGCTATGGTAATGAAACAGGTTGGCCTATGCCAGACCTTATTATTATCGATGGTGGGAAAGGGCAGCTTAATGCAGCATTGCCGCTTATTCGTGGTGTAGGTGTTACAGATGTGCCTGTTATCTCTTTAGCTAAACGTATTGAAGAGGTCTTTGTAGAAGGACAATCTGAAAGTATTATCTTAAGTCACCGTTCACCAGAGCTTCAATTGCTTCAACAAATACGGGACGAAGCCCATCGTTTTGCTATTACGTACCATCGTAAGCTACGTGGAAAACGTAATTTAGAATCTATTCTAGATCATATTGAAGGTATTGGGCCTAAGCGTCGAAAGGCATTATGGGCTCACTTCAATAGTTTAGAAGCCATGAAAGAGGCATCTATTGATGAGCTTTCAAAGGTGGAATCTATGAACTATAAGACGGCAGAAGCATTATATAATTTCTTCCGCATGTCTAAGGTAGAAAAACAAGATATGTTGAAATAAAAGAGAGCATCTTATGTAAGATGCTCTTTTACTGTATAAATATATTATTTATTTTTGTTGACGCTGAATGTACCAAGTACGCCAAGTGAATAATATACCTGCTGCTAGTACGCTAGCGAGTAACCCAATCCATACGCCAAATGGTCCATAATTATGATTTTTAGCAAGGATATAAGCAGTAGGGAAACATACGCCCCAATATGATACGAGGGAGATGTATAGTACTACTTTTACATCCTTGTAAGCTCTTAGTATACCTTGTAGTGGAGTACCGATGGCATCGATAGCGGAAAAGAATACGCCATATCCAAGGAATTGATAAATAAGACCATATACTTCATCATCATTTGTGAATAGGTCCGCAATATCATCCATATGGGTGAACGTAAAAGCACAAATGAGTAACGCAATGATGATGGCCATTACGCGAGCGATGTAAGAATACTGAATGGCCTCCTTTTTACGCCCTGCACCAAGCTCGTAAGCAACGGCAATAGTAGAGGCCATAGCAATACTGAGTGGTAAGCAGTAAAATACATTAGTAAAGGAAATAACCGACTGATGGGCTGCTACTACGGCAGATCCAAAGTGAACCATCAAGAGGCCAGCGATACTAAAGATACTAGCTTCTAAGAAGATAGAACCACCAATAGGAATACCCACATGTAATTGCTCACGAATATAGTGGAAGCTTGGACCTTTAAAGTCTTTATAAATACGATAACCTTTAAGCTTCGGATGTAATAGAATAACCAAGCTAAAGAGGATAAAGTTGGTCCAACAAGCACCAGCTAAACCGTAACCCGCGCCAACACCACCGATTTCAGGGAAACCGTAGTGGCCAAAGATGAGTGCATAGTTTAAGAATACATTAATCACAAAGCTTGTAAAAACGATAGCCATAGAGTAATGTGTTAACCCATGGGAATCAACTGTATTACGCAAAGTATTTACCCAAAGTAGAGGGAATAAACCAAGGGCAAAAGCTTTCAGATAACTAACACAAACCTCAGCAGCAGCAGGTTCTAAATTTAACGTAGTCAGTAATGGGCGAAGACCCAATATACCGATTAGTAAAATGATAAATGCTAGGCCTGTACCAATGAAAAGACCTTGATGGAAAATCATGGAAATATCATCTGTTTTCTTAGCTCCCAATAGCTGAGAAATGATCGGTGTGATACCCATTAAAGTTCCTTGTGCAAAGATATAGAAGAGGAGCCATAAATTATACCCCGTAGCGACCCCAGCTAAATCTATCGTACTATATTGTCCCGTTAAAAAGATGGCTATAAAAGTACCACCTATAAGGGAAAATTGCGTTATACACATAGGAGTAAATAGCTTAATGAACAACCATAACTTTTGTAATATAGAATATGTTTGATACATACTTACCTCCCTTTTATTGATATACTATACAATATCATAAAATCGCTTAATTTAATAGATAAAACCTAGAATTAATAGGAATTAAATCTATTAATAAAAAGCGATTATATTGTTGATTTTGAGAATAAAAATAGTTATGAACTCCCACTCATTAAGGTGAAGAATGTATGAGAAAAATGTATATATATGTTAATAATTGAATTTTACACTACCTAACTATATCGATTATAATATATATACTATAGTTTAATTCTAAGGAGGATACATTGGACATCTTAACTGTACAAGGCTTATTAGCGATGCTTCAAATCATCGTTATCGATATTTTATTAGCTGGTGACAATGCCATCGTTATCGGTATGGCGGCCCGTAACTTGCCAGCTCATTTACAGAAAAAAGCAATATTCTGGGGCACTGCAGGTGCCATTATTCTACGCCTTGTTATGGCATTCTTATTCGTAGAAGCGTTAAACAACATTCCTGCTCTACGTTTAGTAGGTGGTATCCTTCTTTTATGGATCGGCTACAAGCTCGTTGCTGATGATGAAAGCGAGCATAATATTGAGGCTAAAGATAATTTACGTGCTGCCATCATGACAATTGTCATTGCGGACGGTATCATGGGCATCGATAATGTTATCGGCGTAGTAGGTGCTGCTGGTGGTGACATGACATTAGTTGCTATTGGCATGCTTATCACTGTACCTATCATCATTTATGGTAGTACTTTGTTTGTGAAAGTAATTGAACGCTTCCCAATTATCCTATACGTAGGTGGTGGTATCCTCGCTTGGGTAGGTGCTGCTATGAGCGTGGAAGATAAATTGATTTCTCACACTGTTGAACCATATGCTTTGTTCATCAAAATCGGAGCTGTGATCCTCGTAGTAGGCGCATCTCTATTAGCAAATAAACTAAAAAAATAATGAAACATATCTCTTCTTCTAGTAATAGGAGGAGAGATATTTTTTTGACAAAAATATTCTTAATAGAAATCATCATAAGGACTAAGCCTCATGTATAGATGAGAAAATACAATATTTATGGTATAGTTAAGGGATAGTTATAGAATTAGTAGACTGAATTGAGGTAAGTACAGAATGGAATTTTTAGAAGTTGCTACGTGGATAACCATTAGTAAAATCATTTTAATAGATATTTTATTAGCAGGAGATAACGCTGTTGTTATCGGTATGGCAGCAGGTAAGCTAGCTCCAGAACTACAAAAGAAAGCCGTAATTTGGGGTACAGTAGGTGCCATTGTAATGCGCCTTGTATTCGCTACTCTTTTAGTAGAGGCTCTTACTTTAATTCCTCTTATTCACTTAGGTGGTGGCCTTGTACTTGTATGGATTGCCATTCAATTATTAAAAGGTGGCGATGAAGATGCACATATCGAAGCTAAGAATTCATTAATGGGTGCCATTTGGACGATTATTGTAGCTGACGCTATGATGAGTATTGATAATGTCATCGGTGTAGTAGGAGCCGCTAAAGGTCATTTAGAGCTTGTTATTGCAGGTATGTTAATTACTGTTCCAATTATCGTATTTTGCTCTACATTATTTGCTCGAATTATTAATAAATTTCCTGCCATTCTTTGGGCTGGTGGTGCACTCCTTGGCTGGGTTGCAGGCGAAATGATTGTGGAAGATCCACTTCTTGTTCAATATATTCAAGGGGAAGAATTACTGGTGAAAGTAGGGACAGTATTCTTCGTACTCGTTGTGACAGGTATTATTAAAATTTGGAAGAAAAGAGACGCGTAATGAACGGTACAGGTCGTACATCTCGTAAACATAAATCGAAACAACAGAATAGAAGAGGGGCTCGTTCTAACCAAGGCCAGACCACTAGTGGTACAGTATCTAAAAAGCAACAAGCTATACTCAATGCACCTGTTAAAGTAGGTGATGAAGTGCTCGTCATAATTCACGGTATTGGTAGCAGCGGTGAAGGGGTAGGTCGTGTAGATGACTTTACTGTCTTTGTTCCTTTTGCCTTGCCTGGAGAAACTGTGAAAGTAGCTATTGATATGGTTAAAAAAACCTATGCTACAGGGCGCCTCTTAGAAATTGTTACGATGGCTCCCAATCGTATCGATGCAAGTTGTGATCTTTATGGATTCTGTGGAGGCTGCCAACTACAACACATTACCTATGAAGGACAGCTTTCACTAAAAACACAAAAGGTGAAGGACGTTATCGAACGCATTGGTCATCAAAATCCAGACCTTGTTAAGCCTACATTAGGACCCAAAGAACCATGGGCATATCGCAATAAAATGCAAATGCCTGTAGGCGGCACTAAAGGCGATATTCAAATGGGATTCTATGCGATGGGATCTCACGATATCGTACAAGGTACAAACTGTCCTATTCAAGATGAAGGGAATAATATCATTGCTCAAGCGTGTTACCAAATCGCTAAAGAATTTGATATTGAACCGTATAATGAACATACAGGCAAAGGTATACTACGCCATGTAATCGGGCGCATTGGACAATCTGGATGGATGATTATCCTTGTAACTGCTACAGATTACTTACCACACCAAGAAAAGTGGGTAGAAAAATTAACAGAACGAATTCCTCAAATAGAAACTATCGTTCATAACGTAAATGGTAAGCGAACTAATGTTATACTAGGCCCTAAAAATAATATCCTCTATGGGGATGGGACGATTACAGATCATATTAAAGATTTACGGTTTACCTTATCTCCACACTCCTTTTTCCAAGTGAATCCAGAACAAACTACAGTGCTTTACGACCAAGCATTAACTTATGCGGATCTAAAAGGGGATGAAACAGTTATTGATGCGTACTGCGGTACGGGGACCATTTCATTGTTTTTGGCGCATAAAGCTAAACATGTAATAGGTATTGAAATCGTAGAACCAGCCATTATTAATGCTCGTGAAAATGCGAAACGCAATGGCTATGATAATACAGAATTCATCGTCGCTGATGCAGCCGTAGAAATGCCAAAACTTTACAAGGCCGGCGTACGACCAGACGTAATTGTATTTGACCCAATTCGAGCAGGCTGTAAAGAAGAAGTACTAACCTCTGCAGCTGGCATGGAACCAAAACGCATTGTCTATGTATCATGTAACCCAGCTACCATGGCACGAGACATTGAAATCCTTACACACTATGGCTATGAACTACAAGAAGTACAACCTGTAGACATGTTTCCAATGACAGCGCATGTCGAAGCGGTGGCTTTGCTTACTAGGAAAGAAATAACGCAGTAAGCATTAGCACTGGGCAGGGATGTCCAAGAATTCGAGCGAAGTGAAGAATGATTGGCTGCGTGCTACTGCAAACTGAAGTCCCAATATATAGATCTAATATAATTATTAAAATAGTGTAGACGAATTAAAATTTTTTGAGGTACAGGTTATGGCTTCAAGTAAAGAATATTTAGATTTTATTTTAGAACAACTATCCGAGTTGGAAGAAATAACATATAGATCAATGATGGGTGAATACATTGTTTATTATCGCGGAAAAATTGTTGGTGGAATTTATGATGATAGGTTTTTAGTGAAACCTGTTAAATCCGCAATAGCATATATGCCAAATGCAAAGTATGAGTTACCATATGATGGAGCAAAGGAAATGCTATTGGTAGATGATGTTGACAACAAAGAATTTTTAAATGGCTTATTTAATTCAATGTATGATGATTTACCTGTACCAAAACTAAAGAAATAATCAAATTTGAATTTGAGGGGGTATTTTTATGTCTACAATTAAAATTGAAAACCTCAATTTCTCATATTATGGTTATGTAAAACCTGTATTTGAAAATGTATCATTTTCATTTGATACAAACTGGAAAATAGGGCTAATAGGAAGAAATGGAATTGGAAAATCAACACTATTTAAGCTACTGCTAAACCAAGAAGTTTATAAGGGGAAAATCAGCAAAAGTGTTGATTTTATTAAATTTCCACCTAATTTAAGTGATACTTCAAAATTGGTAATTGAGTTATATAAAGAACTAATTTCAGATGAGGAAGAATGGAAATTATATAGAGAACTTAATTTGCTAAATGTAGATGAGAGTCTTGTTTATAGAAAGTTTGAAACACTTTCCAAAGGAGAACAAACAAAAATTCTCTTAGCTATTTTGTTTACAAGAGAAGATGGTTTTTTACTTATAGATGAACCAACAAACCATTTAGATATGGACGGGAGAAAAATTGTAAGTGAATATCTGAAAAATAAAAAAGGTTTTTTACTTATATCTCATGATAGAGACTTTTTAGATGGCTGTATCAATCATGTTATTTCGATTAATAGAAACTCTATTGATGTTCAATCAGGAAATTTTACATCATGGCATGAAAACAAATTGATGAAAGATCAATTTGAAATTAGTGAAAACGAGAAATTAAGAAAAGATATTAAACGATTAAAAGAAGCTGCAAGACAAAGTAAAAACTGGTCTTATAAAATTGAAAATACCAAAAACGGTGTAAAAGTATCAGGTGTAAAGCCGGATAAGGGACATATAGGTCATCAGTCAGCCAAGATGATGAAAAAATCTAAGAATTTGGAGAATAGACAAAATAAGACAATAGAAGAAAAACAGAATTTACTAAAAGATATTGAAACAAAAGAAAGTCTATTATTGCGTCCGTTACATCACCACAAAAATCCTCTAATATCGGTTAGAAATTTATCTTCATATTATGGAAAAAGGCAGATATTAAGTGATGTAAGTTTTGATATAAAGCAAGGAGATATAGTGGCTATATATGGGGGTAATGGTAGCGGAAAATCAACCTTGATTAAAATTGTATTAGGTCTAAATCACGAGTACGTAGGTGATGTAAAATTAGCAAGTAATTTAAAAATATCATATATTCCCCAAGATACATCCAATTTAACAGGCCACCTAAATGAGTATATTCATAAGCAAGGTGTTGATGAAACATTGTGCAAAATAATTCTTAGGAAATTAGATTTTGCAAGAGAATTGTTTGAAATGGATATGAAGAACTATAGCGATGGACAAAAAAAGAAAGTTTTAATTGCTGTAAGTTTATCAAAGCCGGCTCATATATTTGTTTGGGACGAACCATTAAATTATATAGATGTAATATCAAGGATACAGATTGAGGAAATTATAAAAGAAGCAAAACCTACACTTATATTTGTGGAACACGATAAGAGGTTTGTAGAAGATATAGCTAATAAAATAATACGATTATAAACTAAATAACAACTCTCAGTTTGTCGAGGTAATACCTTTTAACGATAACCTTATGCTATCGTTAAAAAGTATGTGGATATATTCCCACATACAAACGCAACTACCTGATATACTTGGTGTTCACTCAATCCACGTTGAGGCGGTGGTTTTGATCCCTAGAAACGAAGTGACGCAGTAAGCATTAGCACTGCCCATGTGATAGGCGTCCAAGAACATGAGACGTAGACGAAGTATGATGAACTATAATTCTAGATTTTGGTTTATGAGGAATAATATGGAGTTTATACATGATAGAAAGAGTAACATCCTTTTCAGTCTTTATGGTAGTAAAGTAAATGGAATCAGAATTCATAATAAAACATTAACATTAACAGTTGACGAAATGTATCAATTGGTTGACGGTGAGGAAAGAGCATTTTCCGGTGAAATATCTTTTAAAGACTGTGATGTGGACTTGTGTAAGGTACTAATATTTAACAAAACGTTAGGCGAAGGTAGATTTTATGGCAAGTCCATTTGTTTACGTGATTTTATGAATGAGTATGTAGACTCAGAATTTGAAATAATTACGGAAGGCTATTTTGCCAATACAACTACATATACAGGTTGGCTTTGGATTGATGAAAAACCTCCAGTATCTGTCATTATGTATATTTGGAATAGCGGGGATATGGTGTATCGTGTAAAAAAATAACTCTATTTTTTACAGATAAAATTATGCTAGATATAGGGAAGAGAAAGATTGATATAATATTTTATAGGTATTGAGAGCGTAGAGAAATCCAGTATTAACTCTCATGATAACGCACGATATAATGGATTTGCACACTAGGAATAAAGAGATAAAATAATACCTTGTATTATAAGTTTATGGAGTTAACTATATATGGTCTGGCTAAAACCAATGGATTATAAAAAACAAGAGTATATGGAGTTAAGGCTTAATGCACCATTAGGTGAGCACATACGATTAGATTTTAATCCTCTAAAAATTACTGATATGGCTGACTCTTCATCAAGTTGGAAGGATTGGCACTGTTATAGAAAGCCATTACGGGTTTATAGTCCAGATTTTGATATCTTAGTTTCTTATTTTAATCAAGTGTATCCTATTATAGATGCATCAGATAATACTGAAAGAGATAGATTTGATGTATGCTTTGATAATTGGATTAAGAAAGATTACTGGATTAAAATAATTCATAATATTGAAGTTGATCTTATAAACTTTAGTAAAGAAGAGAAAGAGTTTTTAAACACATTTATTGCTTGGATAACGGACGCACTTCAACATACATCTGTTATAGTAGTTGAAGGAAATCTATAAAATAATTAACCGTATAATATTGGAGGAGTACTTTTATAATCATGAAACCTAGAGAATTATGTGAAAAAGCTTGGCAAGAGATTGCAAGTAAATTCCCTGATTTTAAGGTAGTTAGTAAAGGTCAGAAGTTAAAGAAATCATCTAAAAATAAAGACCTTACTTTTGAGATATACTTTCAGGCTAACAGAAATAATTATGCGTGTAGTGTAGAATTTGTTCCACATGTTTTTATCTATTCAAAAGATATGAAGAAGGCTAATTATCATAATGGATTTGTTTATGGCGGAGAACTTGGAAGCTTATTAAATAGAAAAGCTTGGCACTGGTGGCAATTAGCAGGAGCAAGCTATCAGTATACTGTAGATGAAGTTAGCAAATTACTTAAGGAACATATCATACCAGTATTTGATGATTTTGAAGATACAGAAAGTAATATTGAAAAGTTTATAGATGGAGATATAATTGATCATAACTTACTGTATTATATTTATCACTTTGGTGGGAAAGATAAAGCTCAGCAATATTTTAATAAAATAATAGAAAAAGATAAGTTAAGAAGTAAATATATTGGCTTTTATAATCATTTGAAAGACTTGCCGAAGGAAAGTATCTTATTAGATGAAGGAGAGTTTTATGGAGCTGATATGATTAAGTTTGCATATCTTAATGGAATTGAAATAGAAAAATAATAATTAAGCCCTTCGCTTATGATATGTACCCCCTTTACTGGACAACCAGTAAAGGGGGTACATATCATAAGCGAAGGGCTTTTACTATACACTCATACTTATAAATGTAATATAATGTAATTAGTGATAATCATTTTAAATATATAGTTCATGGGAGAGTGACATGATACAGTTAAAAGATTTAGGTACATTTGAATCTGTGCCTCATATCGTAACAGATATTGTAACAGGAAATATTAGCGCTTTAGAAAATGCATTAGCCAATGGTTGGGATATTAATATACCTATAGAAATTGGTGAGTATAGTGAGCATACACCTTTAGAATTAGCTCTTGTTATGTGTTGCTTGCCAAGTATTCAATGGTTAGTGGAGAATGGCGCTAATCTTAATGATGAAGAAAATCCAAGTTTCTTATTAGCTGTACGGTATGGTAATAAAGAGATTATCGACTATGTTGTGACTCATGGTGCTAATTTTCACGCCTTGAACCGTGTAAAAGTAGATGCCTTTCGAGCTGCCTTATATGGCAAGAAATATAATCATTTACAGATTATTCATGACTTAGGCCATACGGTACAGAAGTATGGCGGTAAAGCTTTCAGAAATGCCATTACAGATAGAAATTATGAGGTTCTAGATTTCTTTATTCATAATGGTGTAGATATTAACTACAATAAGCCTGATTCTGTATATCCCTTTAAGCCAACGCCATTGTGCGTAGCAGCACGGTATGTAGATTTAAAGATGTGTAAATACTTGGTAGAACATGGCGCTGACGTGACCATCACGGAAAAGGATGGTATGCGCGCCTATAGCATTGCTATTGAAAAAGGCGATATGGAAATGGCAGAGTATTTTAAATCCTTAGAGCCTGCTGAGTTTCATGATATACAAAATAAAATGGATCAGTTAAAGCCATTTAAATTACCAAAAGCATTAGTGAATTTTTTAGCGGGCGAACAACTTTACTTTGAATTGCCAGACTCCGATTTTATATCTATAGAGTTCTTCCCACTTATTGATACGATTCCATTTAAATTAGGTCGTCGTAATCTATTGCGTTTATCTAAAGAACTGGGCGAGTATAACGAGTGGCAAATTGTATGGGACCCTAAAACTAAAAAGATTTCTTGTTATGATGTAGAACATCAAGAACTACGAGAGCTTTGTAAATTTGATGAGTTTATGTCCGATATGGCAGGTCAATTAGAAACCTTGTTTTAGGGTATATCGTAAAGGAGAGGCAATACATATGACAGATACATTTGAGAAAACATATACGGATTGGTCCATTGATGTAGGTACCTATAAATATGAATGTATTACACTGAATGAAGTTGAACAAAATCTGTATGCTATTGAGGACCAAGAGCAAGACTTTGTAGTTATTTCTCCATCAAAGCCAATCGCCATAGATAATAAACTATATAACTTTGTACAGGTTTGTAGTGATCAAGATACCGATTTATTACATATAGAGCTTAGTGTAACTAATGATGGTGACCGAGGCGCCATCATATATGGTAAGAATGAGCTGGGCCATCAAGAGGTATTACAGATAATAGAAGATTTTATTGCTCATCATAAGGTGCCATCATTAGATGATTGGGAAATCGTGTTAGATTTAAGACCTGAGATAGAAAGCCTGTAAAGGATACTGTGGAGCTTATTATGCTATATACACCGAATAACCTTTTGTATAAGTATATTCGCTATCGATTTAGACGGATTCAGATTGAATGTAATATGGTATACGATGTAACACTAGAGGAAGAAGATGAGATTTGCCGTGATCTGTTAAAAAAGAGAGCGAAGATATTGATTCCAGTTGGCATATTATATTGTTTGATTTTTGCTGTAATTTTTGTTTGGCTATTAGGAACAAGTGAAGAATTAAACCCGCTAATGCAATGGGAGATAAAAGTCTTTGACTATGTCACACCCATTTTAAATACCATCGATTTTAAGTGGTATGCATATTCACTTGACCTATTGCGAGTAGCACTTATTTTAGCGCCTATAGGGATTATAAATGTATCTCCTTATATCATTTTTTCCTATATGGTTGATACCATTTTGATACGACGCAGGGTAAAAGCTTTAATTAAAGAATATTCCACTGATGTGAAACTATTTGATTAAGATAATTTATGCAACTAGGAGAGCGTATTATGAGTAATCTAAAAAACTTTGATTGGAATGGGTTTTGGAACGATGTTGATTATGCATTTGAATCCTATATAGGTAAACCTGTTACGGATAAGGATATTAAGGATGCTGAATCTGAGCTAGGCTATACATTGCCTGTAGCATATATTGAATTACTTAACAATCATAATGGCGGTGTATTGAATAAGAACTGCTTTATAAATAATAATGGCGACTGTGTATATGTAACCGGCATATATGGCATTGATAGAGATAAAAAGAATTCTATCTTTGGACAGTTTGGCAACGAGTTTTGGATTTCTAAATGGGAGTATCCTCCTATCGGTATCGTTGTAGCCGATACGATTTCTGGTGGTCATGATATGATTTTCCTCGATTATCGTGAGTGTGGTCCTACTGGTGAACCTAAGGTAGTACGTGTTGACCAAGAAGGTGATTACTCAATCACTCTGTTAGCAAATAACTTTGGTGACTTTATTAAGAACTTATATATCAGTATAGAAGAGATTACGGATGAAGAATTTCAATCTTTAAGTGATGCGGAAAAGGTTAAGCTCATTAACGAACAAGAGGACCTAGATGTTGATCGTGCTATGGAGCTAGTAACTAACATGGGCATTGATAATTTGTCGCCTATATTGTTAAGCACCTTAGGACGTATGTATAACAATAATGGTCGACCAGAAGAGGCTATCGAGTTATTTAATCGTATAGATGAGGCACATCGTGATTGGTCTTGGTATTATCGGTGTGGCTATGCTCATGCGTCTTTAGCATGTGGTGAAAGCTACGAATCTGAACATGTACAGAAAGCTTTACAGTTAATAGAGACGGCCATGAAAATGACAAAAGATGACCATTTAGATAAACAACTTGGTTGGTGTTGTGAAGTTGTAAAATATCTATTAACTCAAATTAAGCCAAAAGAGTACAAGGCGGATTATCCTGTGATATTTGAAACCATTGAAAATTTCTACGATAAGAAAAATAGTAAAGATACTACAGAACGTAAAGATATTGAAGATGTTAATGAATATGAAGAAGTTAACTATCCTACATATGATGAAGTCCATTGGGTATTTAATAAACATACGTATAGTAGAGAAGAGTTTTCAAAAGAATACAATAAAGTAGTAGAGAAATATGTAGATGAGTATCAAGCAGATAGCGATGATATATTAGATGAACCTGAAATTCTAGTAACCTATGAAGCTTGGATTGAAAGTGTAGACCAACTCTTTGATAATGAACGTGTAACCGACGAAGAACTACTTGAAGACGATAAAGAAGATGGTATGTGGCAAGTAGAAATCATGGCTCATCTCGTAGCGGATAATGGTACATATTTTACAAGAGAAGAGTTGCTCTTTAAATTGCATAATCTAATGGCCAATAAAGAACTGGGTGATCACGTATTCTTTGAAGGTATTGAATACGAAGGCCATGAATGTGAAGGCTACGGGCTTATAGATAACGAAGATGGTATACCTGTATTCTATACATGCTGTGGTAGCTAACTAATAGAGATAT
The DNA here is from genome assembly GCF_018376515.1 of Veillonella sp. oral taxon 158. Classification (NCBI taxonomy): domain Bacteria; kingdom Bacillati; phylum Bacillota; class Negativicutes; order Veillonellales; family Veillonellaceae; genus Veillonella; species Veillonella sp. oral taxon 158. Next base: position 75,247 of record NZ_JAHABE010000001.1, read on the forward strand.
AATAGATTAGCCCTTCGCTTATGCGAAGGGCACTTACTATACACGCAAACTTATAACAGTAATAAAATACATTAAATTATTGTACTTTTGTGCTTTTGGCTACGTTATTTTATATAGCCTTCGTGTAAAATATTGAGAAAGTATTTTAGTGATTTTGAAATCAAAGCATTGTGATGAGCGAGAGGCTGCCTATGAGTGAAAATGAACTCGTATATAATGAGAGATATTGTGATTATAGACTTCTTTATGAAGGCTTAGAATTCTGTTGGGATGAGAAACCATCAGGTGATTATTTAGATACTGTAAAAGTTCTTGCCAAAAATTACCATAAAAATATTGATAAGATTGCTGCTTTTATGCTTGAAGACATTCGAGAAATGTATGATGAATCTATTACTATAGATGATGTGAAAGAACGGATCGGTATCCCTCAAATTGATCCAGAGCTAGGTACTGTAACATATTGTGAACAAACCTTTGATTATACGCATATATTTTGCTTTGAATTTTGGGACGATGAGTTTGAAGATTTAAATTACTTTGCTATTGATGGCTGATATATTGCCATAAAAATGGCAAAACAGCTACTTTAGATACATAGATTAGTTTGGTGTTGTGAAGTAGTAGAGTACTATTAACCTCTATTAGTTCAAAGGATGACAAGGAGGATTATCCTATGATTTTTGATACGATTAAAAAGCTGTTTAACAAGGATGAGAATACTGAGCAGATTGAATATCTCGGTACTGATAAAGATGGTAATAAAATATATGAAGGTTACTATCATGAGTTTAAGGGAATTCCTTGGGTTTTCAATAAAACTACTTATACTAGAGAAGAGTTTCTTAAGGCGTTTTATGAATGCTTAGAAGAGCATAATGTTAATCGTGATAATTTACCGCCATTAGTAGAGCCTGAAATTCTTGTAAGCTATGAAGCATGGATTGAAAGTAAAAGTCAGCTTCATCCTAATGAATACTTGTACGAAGACGATGAATTAGAAGAATACGATAAAGAAGATGGTATGTGGCAAGTTGAAATCTATGCTCGCCTAAAAGCAGATAATGGCCAGTACTTTACTACTGAAGAGCTTCTTTTCAAGCTACATAACTTAATGGCCAATAAAGAACTCGGTGATCATGTATTCTTTGAAAATCTAGCCTATGATGACCATGAATTCGATGCTGACGATGCCGACGATGTTTCTGATGATGATGAAGGTACTCCTGTATTTGTCGTATGGCTTGGTAGCTAGTAAATAGCTGTTTTGTTATAAACTATTATTTTAAAATTAGTCAGTTATTGTTTTGTGATTATTATTTTGTGTTGTTTGTTATTATTATGATAAGATGAGTTCATATACATATTAATGATATGAGGGGAAGTGTATTGTATGTCTATGAGTGTTGAGCAATTTTTATCTTTGTCTGATGCTGAACAGTTACAAACTATTAAAGATCTTAATGATATCGGTCAAGAGGAAATCATTATCGATGTATTGACGGGGGTTGGCATCGATAACTTATCTGTACCTTTATTAGGCGAGCTTGGTAGAGCCTATAACAATAACGATAAACCAGAAGAAGCTATTAAAGTATTTAAGACCATCGATACAGAACATAGAGATGCAGTGTGGCATTATCGCTGTGCGTACTCCCATGGATCTATTGCTTCTACTAATCATGAGGCTTATACATCAGAGAATATGCAACAGATGTTAGCTTTAGTAGATAATGGTGTACGATTAGCGACTAAAGAAGGTCGCAATGATATAAAGGAATACTGCTTTGAAGTCATGGATATGTGCCGTTTACAAATGGATTTTGAAAAATGTGAAGTTGACTATCCTGATTTATGCTTAAACTATAGCAAGTATATAGCAGAGAAAAAGAAGAAAAGAGAAGGTGTACCTCGTCAACGAACTATCACTGTAGAAGAAATTTTAGCTACAGATGATATGTGGACTATAAATGAGCCTGCCTATTGGACTATCAATATTTATGGTTCGTATGATAACTATTTAGAATCTGCAAAAGGGTTCACCGTAGAGCAAAGATATCTTAACGCTATATGCTGGTATTTCGCTGAGGTTAATAATGGTGGGCATCATCAGTTCTTCTATAACTCTACAGGCATTGTATGGGAAGATGCTCTTGCAGGGTTACGCCTCTTCAAGATGGATATACTAGCAGATAATTTACAATCCGTAATCGATTACTTTGGCGGTTCTGTTCCATTTAATAGAGAAGAACGATGGACCATTTTAAAAGAATGGGACGATGAGGTATTTGATTTTCTAGATGGAAAAGATGATGTAGTCTATGAATATGAAGGAATCTTTGAAGATGTATTTGTACATGAACATCCAGAGTTATTTGTATTTGATGGAACCTATACAGTCTCAGAATAAGATTGGTGTATAATTAACACATATATAGTTGCTTTCACTATGATGTTTACTTTCACCAAATTATATTAGAGGTACTACATGTTAGATAAACAAGGCGTATATGATTGCCTACGTGACCATCATATCGATTTTGAAATTACGGATCACGCACCGCTATTTAGTATGGATGATAAGCCCAATGTAGAGTTGCCATATCCTGAGTGGGATGCAAAGAATTTATTCATTCGAGACCATAAACGTGAACATTATTATTTGATTACCGTTCGTGGTTCCAAGCGTGTGGATCTAAAACAGTTCCGTAAGGATCATAAGCTTAAAAAGATTTCCTTTGGTTCTGAAGAAGAGCTATGGGATATTTTGAAGATTAAACCAGGTCACGTGTCTCCATTTTGTTTGCTCCACGATGAAGACCGTAAGGTAAATTACTACATTGATGCGGATTATAAAGATAATCTAATTGGTATACATCCTAATCAAAATGATGCTACCGTATGGCTACAGGGAAAAGACTTAGTTAAACTTATTGAAGAACATGGTACAATAGTAGAATATATTACATTGTAATTTAGTCGAACTGGAGCATGTATGAATAGAAAATTATTAAAACGTATTCTTGTAACCTCTGCGATTGCTGTATTAGGTGTTAGTACATCCTTTGCGGCACTTGTTATGGAACGTGATGAAGGTTTAGACACAGCACCTAGTGTAGGCATGTATCACTATCAAGTTCCTACAGAGTTACAGGGCACATATAACAGTGCAGGTGTTGCCAATCTAACATCATCTATGGAGAAAGAACCTAATACATTATCTATGAATGTAGCGCATGTAAAAGGTAATCCATCTGAGTCTTATGTAGTAGAGATTTATAAAGATTTAGCTGCTATTGAAACACATCGCAAATCCGAACATTATCAAGCCTTTGTTAATGAAGTAGGTTCTAAATTAACAAATCGTAAAATGTATGATGTACAATCTGTATTATTGCTTGAGAAAAAAGATGCTTTATCCATCGTCAATGATGATAAAGCAGTAGTGACATTAACAGAGTTTACTGTTAATAGCAATGATATCGACACAGTACAACGTCAATACCAACTCGATATTGAACGGGCCGTACGCGATGATGCGGGTTATAAGGCTGGCTATGTGCTTCGTGAAAGAAATGTAAAAAATCGTTGGTATGTCATTCAAATCTATAGCGACCAAGCAGCCCTCACTAAACATGTAAATAGTCCAGGCTATCGCTTCATGATGAGCCAAATCCAAGGTAGCTTACAAAACGTTACCACAAAGGTATTAGATGGGGATGTCCTTGTCAACCATGGGGGGCAAGCGTTTGTAAGACCTTAAAACTGAATATAATATAGTATAATATAATCACAGTAAAGTTACTGCTAGCATATACATATGTGCTAGCAGTTTTTTGTTATATAATAGGTGAACGTATAGTCAATACAAAAAGGAGTTACATATGATACAGCAAGAACGGTTACGCTATTTAGTTGAAGGCTTAGTTGCAGAATACAAAGAGAGGCATAAGGAACATATAGATATCCCTGTAAATGAAGAAGAGCAATTTACTCTCTTTAAATCTTTATGTAATATTCGCCCTGCTGGTGGAATGTCTCTTGAATGGATGAAGATAGAGTCTGAATATTTAAATATATTGGCCCATGAAAAGGGGCTCGTAACGATTAGTGATATGGAAGAGCGAGAGCCTCAGATTTATTTGTGGCAAGGAGATATTACTCGATTATCTGTAGACGCTATTGTAAATGCAGCTAATAATAAATTGCTCGGATGTTTTGCTCCAAATCATAAGTGTGTCGATAATGAAATCCATACCTTTGCTGGTATAGAGCTTCGCATGGAATGTGCTAGAATGACTGAGTATATGGAAATGCCTGAAAAAACGGGTGTGGCTCGTATGACATATGGGTATAATTTACCGGCAAAGCATGTAATTCACACGGTGGGACCTATTATTTATGAAGAGGTAACAGATAAGGAGAAAGATGAACTAGCTTCGTGTTATCGGTCCTGTTTACAACTAGCCAATGCTTATAACTTACACTCCATTGCATTCTGTTGTATTTCTACTGGTGAGTTTAGATTCCCTAATGAAGAAGCAGCACAGATTGCTATAGATACGGTACGAACCTATTTAAAAGAAACGAATAGTAAAATACAAGTAGTATTTAATGTATTTAAGGATATAGATTATGATATCTACAACAAATTATTATCATAATATAGATACTTTATATGTACCCATTAATAGGGAATAGGAACCTACACCTTTTGAAATTCATAAAAATACTGTATCATTTAATATGACTTACAATAAGTTATGTATGATTGGTTAGTTTTAGAAGGAGTTAATGTACTATGAATTATAAATACACCTATGAAAGTCCATTAGGAACTATGATTATGCTTGGTACATTAACCTACTTAACAGACTTATTCTTTGTAGATGAAGCACATGCACCGAGTTATGATGATGCGGAATATATCGAACAACTAACAGGCCCTTTTGAAGTGACTAAAATGTGGCTAGACCAATACTTTAATGGTAAAAAGCCTTTTATTACACCACCGACTCAGTTAGAGGGGACAGAGTTTCGTAAGTCTGTATGGTCTATATTACAAACCATACCTTATGGGGGAACTACAACCTATGGAGATATTGGCAAACAAATAGCTGAAAAGCAAGGTAAAGATAAAATGTCTGCTCAAGCTGTGGGCGGTGCCGTAGGACATAATCCTATATCTATTATCATTCCATGTCATCGTGTGATTGGTAGTAATGGAAAATTAACTGGCTATGCAGGGGGCATGGAACGAAAGAGATATATGCTAGACTTAGAGGCAAAGCATAAATAAAGCATTAATTAATATAAAATATTGATAATAACAAAAGAAATAATAACAAAGTTAAAATAATAAAAGAGATTACTATTATGTGTAGTTAGATATACATAAAGGTAATCTCTTTATTAATTATCCATATTAAATGAATTGGTTTTCTAAGGTACCAATACCGCTAATTGTAATAGCAACAGTATCACCAGGCTTAAGCCAAGAGTATTTACTTTCATTTTTACCGAGTATAACACCACTAGGAGTACCAGTAAAGATAATGTCACCTTCCTGTAGTGTAATATATTGAGATACAAATTCTATAATCGCGTCCGGTTTAAACATCATTTGTTGTAATTTGGCTTGTTGACGTATTTCACCATTTACTGTTGTAGTAATAGTGGCATTGTCAAAATCAAAATCATCTGGAGAAACAATAGTAGGACCAATAGGGGCAAAATTATCTAAAGATTTACCGAGAATCCATTGAGAGCCTCTAAATTGTAAGGCTCGAGCTGAAACATCATTTCCAATGGTATAGCCTAATATATGGTCTCTGGCCTGTTCACGAGATATATTTTTACCAGCCTTACCAATGATGATAACCAGTTCTCCTTCGTAATCATAATGAAGGTTTTTATCTTGAATTGGAACTATATCTTGATGTGACGCCAATGCATTAGATGTTTTCATAAAGATTTCTGGAAAATCATGTGTAGCAAGACTAGTTTCCTCTATATGGTCTGCATAGTTTAAACCGATACAGATAATGTTTTTGGGATTAGTAATTAGGGTACGGTTAGTAGATTCTTTCATGAGAGATAGCTCCTTAAGAGATGAGATACATATATTGTAAGTTAATTATAATATAAATCGGTATGTAAAGAATATTTTTGACGAAATAATTATATAGAGACATTTTTGTCACATCCTTTTTATTATACTTAAACAAAGTAATAAAAGGAGGAGTTCCTATGTATATGCATAGAAATGTGACAGATAAATTTATAGGTACCGTAGTATCTTGTGACATCATAAGTACGGGTAGTTGGTATGGTGATTTACCAGATAGCGTTCCAAAGGAAGTGAAATTAAATCGTAAAGATTACTATATTGAAGAGATACAACATATTTCTATTAAGGAATCCATTAGTGTTACCTATGGCATTAAATGGGAGCATATCTCGAAACCTGTAGAGGGTAAAATAGAATCCTTAACTACTAAGGAGTACTCAATTGACGAATCTAAAAAACAATATCTATTAGAGCTTATGGGGCGTAGATTTTCCGATGATATTGACCTATATGATGAGGATGAGTGTGCTGTCCAAGTACAGCTCATCAACACTGAGGATCAGGAATTTATATATGAATTTCCTTTTGATAATACCCTGAGGGCCATGTCTATACTATTCAGACAAATTCTAGGTATGTTTACATTACTTTTATTTGATGGAAATCGAGAAAAAGATAGAATTCAAGAGATTCATATTGAAGTGCAAAAAAATATGTACCAAGACTATGGTGACGTAAATACATTGAATTTTAATTGGAATGAGCCGTCTATTTCCATTGATTGTAATAGTAAGCAATTTGGTCACTCTAGTCATAGTCATAGCGAGTATGTAGATAATCAAATGATTCATCAATTGAAGCAAGATATTGACTTTCACATTGGCGAAACGCTATATAGTCTAGATTCTTTTAGTCTTAGTGAAAGTCATGACCTTGATAGAGACCCTGCCCGTGGTGGTATAGTAACAGTACGTATTAAATGGGCGCATAAAGAGGATACATTGTTTATAGGGAATGTAACTAATCAGTATGTGCCCACTTGGTATAAAAATCTAATTAATTTTATACATGCTCATACAAGAGATAAATCTTTACAAGAGTTTTTACAATCAAATCATACATCTGATAGAAGAATTTATACGTATTGTTCTGTATATATTTTTAAGATAAACCAGGAATTTTATTATCGTACTGATAGAAATGATATATATGAAGGGGATATTGTAAAAGTTCCGTTTGGATCCGATAATGCGGTTCGTACTGGTCGTGTAGAATCTATTTCATATCATACGCGTTACGACGTACCTTATGATTTGAAACGAACTAAATTTATTATAGATAAAGACATAGAGATTATTTATGATATCAATCGTTATAGATATGATGATCCATATGATTTATAAGGCATCAAAATAAGTGATATTCTATATTTTGTACTTAAGTATACTCAACTTATTACATGTCTAATCTCTGTCCTCTATAGAATATGTTGAAATAACTTGCTCATAGTGTTAAGATTATAAGTATATTAATAAGCATGGAGGTTATTGTTATGAGCAAGAATATCGATTGGGATAATCTCGGTTTTGGTTATGTAGAAACCGACTACCGTTATTTATCTACATATAAAGATGGTAAATGGGATGAAGGTGGTTTAATCACTGATTCTAATGTTGTATTAAACGAATGTGCTGGCGTATTCCAATACGCTCAAACTATTTTCGAAGGTTTGAAAGCTTATTATACTAAAGATGGTCATATCGTATGTTTCCGTCCAGATCTTAATGCTATTCGTTTAGATGAATCTGCAGAACGTCTTGTAATGCCTAAGTTACCTGAAGGTCGCTTTATTGAGGCTGTAAAAGAAGTGGTAAAAGCAAACAAAGACTTTGTTCCTCCTTATGGTCACGGTGCAAGCCTTTACGTTCGTCCTTATATGATGGGTACAAATGCTGTTATCGGCGTAAAACCAGCAGATGAATACCAATTCCGTATCTTAACAACACCAGTAGGCCCTTACTTCAAAGGTGGCGCTAAACCGATTAAAATTCGCACTACTGATTTTGACCGTGCTGCTCCACATGGTACTGGTCATATTAAAGCTGGCTTAAACTATGCTATGAGCTTGTACGCTATTACAGATGCTCATAACGAAGGTTACGCAGAGAACATGTATCTTGATGCGGCTACTCGTACACATGTTGAAGAAACTGGTGGTGCTAACTTTATCTTTATCACTAAAGATGGCACATTAGTAACACCTAAATCTGATAGTATTTTGCCATCTATTACACGTCGTTCCTTGATGTATGTAGCAGAGCATTACCTTGGTATGAAGGTAGAACATCGTCCTGTACACGTAGATGAATTGAAAGACTTTGCGGAAATTGGTCTTTGTGGTACAGCAGCAGTTATCTCTCCTGTAGGTTTGATTCACACTAAAGATGGTGATATCCACGTACCTGCTGGTATGGATGATATGGGTCCTATCACTAAAAAATTATATGACACATTACTCGGCATTCAACACTGTGAAATCGAAGCTCCAGAAGGTTGGATCGTTGAAATTTGCTAATTCTTTTATGGATTATGTAAATGTGAAAGTAATAAAAACGGCATCTATCGTCTGATAGATGCCGTTTTTATTCCACTAGAGATAGTATTAAACTAGTGATTTTATTGATATATATTCTAGTGATTTTGATTGATAGATATTTTAGTTCTATTTAGTTAGATTTTGCTCGGCTTGCTACTTTTGCCATAAATTTTTCGTTGTTAATAACGAAGCGTTCATGTGTGCCGTGACCAATGATACCAACGCCATCAGAGGCTTCAATATCAAAGGTGATTTTACGACCTTCTACAGCACTTACCGTTGCTTTAGCAGTTACTATTGCACCAAGGGGAGTAGGGGCCTCATGAGTGATCGATAGGGAGATACCTACAGTGCCTTCACCTTCTTCTAAGTGTGGTTGTACTGCCGCTTGTGCTGCCTCTTCCATGAGAGCACACATAGCTGGTGTAGCAAAGACCTCTAAAGAACCAGATTTCATAGTTTTGGCAATATTAGATTCTGTTACTGTAACAGTTGCTGTAGCTGTTTGACCTGCTGATACCATAATATACCTTCTTTCAGTTAAGAATATTCTTGTTATAATAATATTATACATCTTTCAATTATTTTTATGCTAATGTAATTATAAATATTTTATACTATTCTAAACTTCTAGTAGTTATCACAAAGTATAAAAAGATTGCTAATTAGATTGGAATCAAAGGCGGGTAACTATATATAACGTGTCTATAGAATACGTGATATAATTAAGCTAGTCTTTTTAATACGAGGTATATATGAGTAAAAGAAATTTAAAGCCTTCTGGTGAGGGGTGGGTACAGTTAATAGCAGGACTAGGTTTTATTGTCCTATTAATTGTCATAAATATAATAGATCCTACATTCTATCCAACCATGTGGCACTTGGCGACAAGTGGTTCTATGGAGGAAATAGCAGAATATATTCAAAGCTTTGGTCCTATGGCTATGGTTGTGAGTATGGTCCTCGATATTTTCGTTAATGCTGTAGGATTCTTACCATCCATTTTTATTTCTACTGCGAATGGTTTAGTATTTGGCATGTGGCCAGGGATTATCATTTCTTGGCTAGCTGAAACAATTGGGGTAGTCATTAGCTTTTATATTATGCGTTACTTCTTGCGTGATACAGCGGACAAGCTCATTGAAAAGAGTACTGTTTTGATGAAAGTAGATGATTTCTCCGGTAAGAATGGTTTTGTGGTCATGTTATTTGCCCGGTCTTTACCATATTTTCCGTCTGGTGTCATCACTGCATTAGGCGCTATTAGTAAGATTAAACCAAGAGATTATATCTTAGCGAATTTAATCGGTAAGTTTCCATCTACCGCTCTTGAAGTGGCTATTGGTACAGATATAGTTAACTTCCAAGAGAATATGGGGCGCTTAGGAATTATTGTAGTTGTTGCTGGCGTAGTATACTTTATACTATGGAAAGTATACAAGAATTACATGGATAAGAAGAACGCTGAACAAGAGCACGATCCTAAGGCATAACAATTTCTAATCTTAGTTAAAATTTTGAACTTATTATATATGAAAGAGGCGATAGTATGAGCTTTTCTCTTCCTGAACGAGTTACCTTAAAAGGTCCTAATTTTATTCGTGAAGTATTTGAACGTGGTGTAGGGGTAGAAGGTTTTATCAGCTTTGGTATTGGTAATCCTGCACCTGAAGCCATTCCTGTTGAAATTATTGAACAGGCTTTTGATGAAGTGGTTCACTCTAATCCTATGAGTCTTTTACAATATGGGCCTATGCAAGGCGATGCACGACTAGCTGAACTAACATTGGAACGTCTAGTAAAAACACATAAGATGAACCCAGAAGGTCAAGGGCTCATTATCTCTAATGGGGCTGGTCAATTATTAGGTCTTGTACCAATCACTGTATTAGAACCAGGCGACGAAGTATACATGGATGAGTTTACTTTCACCAGTGCTATTAATTCCGTACGAAACATGGGTGGTAAAGCATTAGGTATTAAAACAGATGAGCACGGCATGATTCCAAGTGAATTAGAGAAAGCTGCTCAATCTGGCAAGGGAAAATATATTTATCTCATTCCTAACTTCCAAAATCCAACAGGCATTACGATGCCGTTGGAACGCCGTAAAGAAATTTACGCCATTGCATCTAAATATGATTTGTTTATCTATGAAGATGATCCATATGGTGAAATTCGATTTGCTGGAGAATACATCCCGACCTTTAAATCTTTTGATACAGAAGATCGCGTTCTTTATGCAGGTTCTTATTCTAAGACATTATCTGCAGGCTTGCGTGTAGGTTTCTTATTTGGCCCAGCGAAGGTAATAGAAGCTATCCAAGCATTAAAAAATAATACAGCAGGTCAAATGCCATTAGTCACTCAAAAAGTTGTGGCTAAAGTGCTAGATACGATTGATTATGATGAGCATTTAGATAATGTACGTAAAGTCTATAAAACTAAATGTGATGCTTTACTTAAGGCCTTTGATAAGTATGCAAGTTCTAAGGTTCATTTAACTCAACCTACAGGCGGCATGTTTGCATGGATGACTATGCCAGCTGAAGTTAACTGTGATGACTTCTTTGAAGCATGTATGGACCGCAATGTAGGGATTATTAAATGTGGTGCCTTTGCAGCAGATGGTGCAGGGGAAGGCCATGCGTTCCGCTTGAGCTATACGGTGCCAACTGTAGAAGAAATTACAAAGGGCATGGAAATTCTAGGTGCTTTAACTAAAGAATTCTGTGGTGAGTAATATATTGATAATTTTTGATATGACGTGATACAATGTAACAGTAGATACATTGTATTTACCATATAAACAAAAGGTTTTACATATAGATGTGAGGTAGTTCCTCCAAGAAAGTAGGTGTATACTATGGGTTGCGGTAGCAGCAGTGATTGTGGCGGATGCCCATCTCAATCTTCTGGTTGCGGTGGCGGCGCTCCTCAACAACCTCAAGATCTTACAGCTCAATTACACGAGCTTAGTTCTGTTAAACATGTAATTGGCGTAGTATCTGGTAAAGGCGGCGTAGGTAAATCCTCCGTTACAAGCTTGATGGCCATTACTATGGCGCGTAAAGGTTACAAAGTAGGTATCCTCGATGCGGATATTACAGGTCCTTCCATTCCTAAGATGTTCGGCATCAAGGAAAAAGCATATGCTGACGAAATTGGCATGTATCCTGTAAAATCTAAAGGCGGTATTGACGTTATGTCTGTTAACCTCCTTTTGGAAAACGATACAGATCCTGTTTTATGGCGTGGTCCTATTCTAGGCAATGTTGTAAAACAATTCTATACAGATGTAATTTGGAAAGACATCGATTATTTATTCGTTGATATGCCACCAGGAACAGGTGACGTAGCGATTACAGTTTACCAATCCTTGAAATTGGATGGTATTATCATCGTTACTTCTCCTCAAGACTTGGTATCCATGATTGTTGAAAAAGCAGTAAAAATGGCTGATTTAATGCAAGTGCCTATTATTGGTGTAGTGGAAAACTACTCTTACTTCCATTGCCCAGATAACGGTAAGGATTACCAAATCTTTGGTGAAAGCCACATTGAAGAAATCCTTCAAAAATACGGTCTATTATTGTTGAACCGTTTACCAATTGATCCAACTATTGCAAATCTTTGCGATCAAGGTGATATTGAGTCTATCGAAAAAACAAACTTAGAGGACGTATCTCTACCTGAATAGGATTTATATGATGATGAAAGCTGTGCATACCTAGTGATGTACAGCTTTTTCTCACATCTTTTTGTCTTGAAATATATTATATTTAGATAAGAAGATATAAATATCTTTTTGTTTTTTCCTATGTAGGAGGTATGTGTATGAAAAAACTATTAAACTGGATTATTCCAGCGGCCTTCGGGTTAGGCCTTTGGTTTATTCCTACACCAGAGGGGTTAACTCCTCAGTCTTGGCATTTATTCGCCATCTTTGTAGCTACTATCGTAGGCTTTATTACTCAGCCATTACCGATTGGTGGCGTATCCATCATTGTTATTACTGTAGCGGCATTAACTGGTACATTAAAGATTGGCGAAGCTATTTCTGGTTTTGCTAATTCTGCTATTTGGTTAATCGTAGGCGCGTTCTTATTCTCTCGTGGCTTTATTAAAACTGGTTTGGGGAAACGTATTGCGTATAATTTAATTGCTGCTTTTGGTAGCAGTTCATTACGTTTAGCATATGCATTGGCTTTATCTGATTTGATTTTGGCTCCAGCAACACCATCTAACACAGCTCGTGTGGGTGGCGTTATCATGCCAATTACTACAAGTTTGGCAAAAGCTTTTGGTTCTGAGCCTCAAGATGGTCCTCGTAAAATTGGTTCCTTCTTGATGCAATCTATTTACCAAGTAAATACGATTACATCTGCTATGTTCCAAACATCCATGGCTGGTAATACCTTGGTTGCTGCTTTAGCACTTCAATCCTTTGGTATTGGCATTACTTGGGGCGATTGGGCTCTGGCTGCAATCGTACCTGGTATCATTGCATTGCTTATTATGCCGTACTTCATTTACAAAGTATATCCACCTGAAATTAGAGATGCTCGCGAAGCACAACAAATGATTCGTGAAGAGTTAAAAGGTCTTGGTAAAATGAGCTTCCAAGAGTGGGTTATGCTTGGCGTATTTATCTTAGCATTAGCATTGTGGGCTACATCTCAATTCACAAAAATTGATGCTACAACAGTTGCATTCTTAGGCATTTCTATTTTGCTTACTACAGGCGTTCTTATTTGGGACGATGTTAAAAGTGAAAAAGGTGCTTGGGATACATTAGTTTGGATGGGTACATTGATGGGCTTTGCCGGCTTCTTATCCAAATTAGGCTTCATCAAATGGGCAACAGTACTGGTAGGTGGTTATATTCCAGAAGGATCATGGATTATTGCCTTTGTTATAGCTGTACTTATTAATACATATTCCCACTATGTATTTGCTTCTTTGACTGCACATATTTCTGCCATGTTCGTAGCATTCTCTGCAATTGCTATTTCTGCAGGTGCACCACCAATGTTGACATTATTGATGATCGCATTCACATCTAACTTGTGTATGTCCTTAACTCACTATGCAGCAGGTCCTTCTCCAGTAATCTTCAATACTGGTTATGTTCCTCAAAATACATGGTGGAAACTTGGTTTCTTTGCATCTGTAATCAACTTAATCATCTTCATGGGCATTGGTTCTGTCTGGATGAAATTGATTGGTATGTGGTAAAAAGTAATACTGATAAGTTTATATGGTCGTAGTATATATAACTGTCAATTTTATTGATTTAGAGTTGTATGTATTTACAATGTATGTTGAAAGCCGCTCCGAAAGGGGCGGCTTTTTTGTGATAAAATAGTAGTAATTAATATATTATTAATGTATATATTGTAAAATTATATAAGTAAATGCTCTATAAATTGAACAAATTTAAAACTATTCATGATATTGTACAAATTGTATTTGTGCATAGGAGGGAATTATGAAGTTTGATAATGAACAGTTATTAAAATATATTGGTGCTTGTACTTCACCGTACCATACGGTAGATACAAGTTTACAAATGTTGTTAGACTCTGGGTTTACTGAACTCAGTTTAGACGATGAGTGGCAACTAGATTCTGGTTCTTATGTAGTGAATGTATTTGGTACTACATTGTTTGCCTTTCATATAGGTAAGAAACCAGAGGATATATTGCGTATTGCTTCGGCTCATACTGATTTCCCTGCTATTCGTGTTAAACCTAATCCTATTACAACTGTAAAAGGCTATACCAAGTTAAATGTGGAAATGTATGGTGGTCTCATTGAAAACACCTGGCTAGATCGTCCATTAGGTGCTGCAGGTACCGTCGTATTAAAAGGTGATAATGCCTTTGATGTTGATTCTGTACTAGTTGATACAAAACGGCCGATTGCGATTATTCCGAACTTGGCGATTCACATGAATCGTTCTGTCAATGATGGGGTTAAGCTAAATCGTCAAAAAGAAATGCTTCCCATTATGATGATGGAGTGCAAAAAAGATGATAAAGGTGAAAGGGGTTTTGTAGATAATAGAACTCCAAGTTTATTCCCTGACACCTCTGCGCAATATGATGAGTGGAGTACTTTTTTAGCTGATGAAGTAGATTGTGACCCTTCTGAAATATTGTCTTATGAAATGACTTTATATCCTACGGAGCAAGGCTGTGTACTTGGTATAGAAGGTGATTTCATTAGTGCTCCGCGGTTAGATAATTTAACATCTTGCTTTGGCGTATTATCTGGAATTATTCAAGCTCGTAAACATAATGCTAATGGTGTACGTTGTGCTATTCTCTTTGATAATGAAGAAGTAGGGAGTCGTACGAAGCAAGGTGGAGCAGGAATGCTTTTACCTAACCTTATTAAACGTGTGTATGATGCATTAGGATATTCTAATCAAGAGAGGGATAGTTTTATCTCTAAAGGCTTTATGATTTCTTCTGATGTAGCACATGGATTACATCCTAATTATCCTGAGAAAAACGATATCACTAATATTCCGGTCCTTAATAAAGGCCTTGCCCTTAAAATTGCATGTAGTCAATCTTATGCAGGAGATGCGAGAGCTATTGCTATAGTTAAGGGGCTTTGTGAAGAAGCAGGTGCAGAGTATCAAATTTATGTAAATCGTTCAGATATTCCTGGCGGTTCAACGGTAGGTTCTATTTCTTCAGCTATGTTGCCAATGCGTACCATCGATGTAGGCTTACCTCTACTAGCTATGCATTCTGCCCGTGAGTTAATGGGGGCTAATGATCAAGAGCAACTAAATCGATTGATGAATTATTTTTTAGGTGGTAAATAATATAGAAATAGAATTAATTCGATGTGTATCGATAAAAGACATATGACTTTTTGTAATGTACAATGAAAATTATATTTTATACTTTCATAATTGGTATAATCCTTTAATTATATAGAAAATAATGTATAATAGTTATATGTTATTATGAATATAAAACTTATCATAAATTTTGATGAGTTATCCAATAATATTATTTTATCTATAAGTATAGGAAATATTCATATATCAATAAAATTGAAAGCTGATAGTTCACAATTGTGGAAGCTAGTAGGAGGCAATACATGAGAAAAATTAAATCCGTATTGGTTGCCAACCGTGGTGAGATTGCGATCCGCGTGTTCCGTGCATGTAATGAAATGGGTATTAAAACTGTAGCCATTTATTCTAAAGAGGATACATTATCCTTGCATCGCAACCAAGCTGACGAAGCCTATCTCGTAGGGGAAGGTAAAAAACCAGTTGACGCATATCTCGACATTGAAGATATCATTCGTATTGCAAAAGAACATGACATCGATGCTATCCATCCTGGTTATGGTTTCTTATCTGAAAATGAAGGCTTTGCTCGTCGATGCGAAGAAGAAGGTATTATCTTCATCGGTCCTAAAATTAAACATTTGAATATGTTTGGTGATAAAGTTAATGCTCGTGAGCAAGCTAAATTAGCACAAATTCCAATGATTCCAGGTTCTGATGGGGCATTAAAAGATTATGCTCAATTAGAGGAGTTTGCTGATACACATGGCTTCCCATTGATGATTAAAGCCGTTAATGGCGGTGGTGGCCGTGGTATGCGTGAAGTTCATCGTAAAGAGGACCTTCGTGATGCATATGATCGCGCTAAATCTGAAGCAAAAGCAGCATTTGGTGACGATGATGTATATGTAGAAAAACTCATCGTAGAACCGAAACATATTGAAGTTCAAATCTTAGGTGACGAACATGGCAATGTAGTTCATTTACATGAACGTGACTGCTCTGTTCAACGTCGTCATCAAAAAGTAGTTGAAATGGCACCAGCATTTGCGTTGTCTTTAGAAACACGTAAAGCTGTATGTGATGCTGCAGTTAAAATTATGAAAAATGTTGAATACGTTAATGCTGGTACAGTAGAATTCTTGGTAACAGCTGATGGTAACTTCTACTTCATCGAAGTTAACCCTCGTATTCAAGTAGAACATACTGTAACAGAAATGATTACAGATATTGATATTGTTCACGCTCAAATTAGAATTGCTGAAGGCTATAATTTACATAGCCCAGAGGTAGGTATTCCAGAGCAAGATCAAGTTCCTTGTAAAGGTACTGCTATTCAATGTCGTATTACTACAGAAAATCCTAAGAATAACTTTATGCCTGATACAGGTAAAATCTTGGCTTATCGTAGTTCCGGGGGCTTTGGTATTCGTCTTGACTCCGGTAATGCTTTTACAGGCGCTGTAGTAACACCTTACTATGATTCTTTGCTTGTAAAAGCAACTGCATTCGGCCCTAACATCGAAGAAACAATTCGCAAAATGCTTCGTTGCTTGAAAGAGTTCCGTATTCGTGGCGTAAAAACAAATATTCACTTCTTAATCAATGTATTGGAACATCCTGAATTCCAAAGCGGTAAATACAACGTAAACTTCATTGAAGAACATCCTGAGTTATTTGAATTAAAACCAGCACGTGACCGTGGTACTAGATTGTTACGCTACATCGCTGACGTTACAATCAATGGTTATTCTGGTGCAGGCCCTCAAGTAGTTCCTGACTTTGAACCAATTCAAATGCCATCTACTCTAGATGTAAGTCCAGCGGCTGGTACTAAACAAAAATTCGATGAACTTGGCCCAGATAAATTCAGTAAATGGTTATCTGAACAAAAACAAGTATTCTTCACAGATACTACATGGCGTGATGCTCATCAATCCTTGTTTGCTACACGTCTTCGTACAATCGATATGGCTCGCGTAGCTGGTCATGCTGCAAAAGGTGTGCCTAACTTATTCTCCCTAGAATGTTGGGGCGGTGCTACATTTGACGTATCTTATCGTTTCTTACATGAAAATCCATGGGAACGCTTGCGTATGTTCCGTCGCGAAGTACCTAACACATTGCTTCAAATGCTTCTTCGTGGTGCCAATGCAGTAGGCTACACATCTTATCCTGATAATGTTGTTCGTCATTTCATTCAACGTGCTGCAGCCAATGGTGTTGACGTATTCCGCGTATTTGATAGCCTGAACAGTCTCGATAATATGCATGTAGCAATCGATGAAGTACGTGCACAAAATAAATTAGCTGAAGTTGCATTGTGTTACACTGGTGATATCCTTGATGGTTCTCGTACAAAATACAACTTGGACTATTATGTAAGCATGGCGAAAGAGCTTGAAAAAGCAGGTGCTAATATCATTGCTATTAAAGATATGGCTGGTCTTTTGAAACCTCAAGCAGCTTATAATCTTGTTTCTGCATTAAAAGATGCGGTTACTGTGCCAATTCATTTACATACTCATGAAGGTTCTGGTAATGCCATCTATACTTATGGTCGTGCAGTAGATGCTGGCGTAGATGTTATCGACTTAGCATACTCTGCATTTGCTAATGGTACATCTCAACCTAGCATGAACTCCATGTACTATGCATTGAGTGGACATGACCGTCAACCTGAAATGAACATTGATTACATGGAAGAAATGTCTCACTACTTCGGTAGTATTCGTCCATACTACAAAGGTGTAGATAAAGCAGAAGCATATCCTAACACCGAAGTATATCAACACGAAATGCCAGGTGGTCAATATTCCAACTTGCAACAACAAGCTAAGATGGTAGGCCTTGGCGATCGTTGGGCTGATATCAAGAAAATGTACCACCAAGTAAATATGATGTTTGGTGATATCATCAAAGTAACGCCATCCTCTAAAGTTGTAGGCGATATGACATTGTACATGGTACAAAATAACTTGACTGAAAAAGATATTTACGAAAAGGGCGATGTATTAGACTTCCCTCAATCAGTAGTTGAATTCTTTGAAGGTCGTCTTGGCACTCCGTACCAAGGATTCCCTGAAGAGTTACAAAAAATAATCTTGAAAGGTGCAAAACCAATTACAGTTCGTCCAGGTGCAGTGTTGCCTCCAACAGACTTTGAACATATTCGCCATGAATTGAGTGAAATGGGTGCTCAAACAACTGACGAAGATATCAGTGCATACTGCTTGTACCCTAAGGTTTACCAAGATTACAACAAATTTGTAAAAGACTTTGGTGATGTATCTGTACTTGATACTCCGACATTCTTCTTTGGTATGAAACGGGGCGAAGAAATCCAAGTAACTATTGAAAAAGGTAAAACCCTTATCATCAAAATGAATGGTTTCTCTGAACCAGATGAAGATGGTAACCGTATCGTATTGTTCGAGTTCAATGGTCAACCTCGTAGCATTAAAGTTCATGATAAACATGCTAAGACTACTGGCGTTGTTCGTCGTAAAGCTGATGAATCTAACCCTGGTGAAATCGGTGCTACATTGTCTGGTTCCGTTGTTAAGATTCTCGTTAAAAATGGCCAATCTGTAGCTAAAGGTGAGCCATTGATCGTTACAGAAGCAATGAAGATGGAAACAACAATTACAGCTCCAATGGATGGTATCGTAGAAGAAATTCTTGTACGTGAAGGTAGCCGTATCGAATCTGGCGACTGCTTGCTTCGCATTGAAGATACATTGAAACGATAAGCTTAAAAGCAATTAAAATTAAAAATAGTATTTCAAAAGTATTTCATAAAATGAAAAACTGAAGAATAATAGAAGAATCCTTAGGAAATCCTAGGGATTCTTTGTATTTTAAGGGGTTTCATGGTACTATATATAGTAGAGAAAATGGGCGTATTCTGCGCTGTTTTAGAGTGATTAGTAGAAAAGGAGTAGTAACAGATGAGATGTCCTTATTGCCAGCACACAGACACGAAGGTGACAGACTCTAGAACGACTGATGAAGGTAATAGTATTCGCCGTCGCCGAGAATGTATCAATTGTGGCCGTCGCTTTACTACCTATGAAATTATAGAAGAAGTACCACTTATGGTAATGAAGAAAAACGGACGCCGCGAATTATTTGATCGCGGTAAATTATTGAATGGTCTATTGCGCTCTTGTGATAAACGCACAGTGCCTATGTCCGTTATGGAACAAGTAGTTAATGATGTAGAGCGCGATATTCGTAACGAAATCAATCAAGAGGTTACAACCGACCGCATTGGGGAACTTGTATTGCAACAATTGAAAGATATTGATCAAGTTGCGTACGTTCGATTCGCCAGTGTATATCGTAAGTTCGATAATATCGATAGCTTCATGGAAGAGCTTAAAGCGCTTAAAAAATTAGATGCTAAAAAACCCAAACGTAGTTAGTTGATGTTACTACATAGTGAGGCTTTATGATAGATTTACATTGCGATACGATAATGCAATTACTCGATCATCCCGATAGTGGTGATTTATATCGTAATACTTGGAAAATCGATATTGAGAAATTACAAAAGGCTCACAGTAAGGTACAAGATTTTGCACTCTTTATCAATCTTGGTGAGACGAATGATCCTTATGGTCGTTATGAAGAGATGCGAAACTTATGTACCACACAAATTCATCTCTATGGAGAGCACATACAGCATGTGCTCTCTTATCAAGATGTAGAGTCTGTGTACGATTCTGGTAAGATTGGTGCCCTTATGTCCATCGAGGAAGGTGGCGTACTAGGCGGTGACTTAGATAAACTTAAACAAGCTTATCAAGATGGGGTTAGACTGATAACGCTTACTTGGAACTATCCAAATGGTTTGGGAGAACCTCACTGTGGTGAGCAACATAAAAAATTAACACCTAAAGGTATTGAGTTTGTAGAAGCTATGCAAGATTTAGGGATAGTCGTGGACTGCTCTCATCTTAACGATGCTGGTACAGAGCAATTAGGTGACATATTAGATGTACCCTTTGTAGCATCTCATTCTAATGCGCGCGAAGTTACTGCTCATACTAGAAACTTGCCTGACAACTTAATTAAACTCATAGCCAATAAAGGTGGTGTCATTGGACTTAATTTTGCTCAATCCTTCTTGGGGTCATCGCCCGTTAGTCGCATAGATGATATTGTAAAGCACGGCTTATACCTTATCAATAAAGGCGGAGAGGATGTAGTTGCATTAGGAACCGACTTTGATGGTATTAAGCCAAATACAGAAATTAAAGATGCTTCTGAAATGTATCGTCTCTATGATGCATTTAAAGAGGCTGGTTTATCTGTGGAGCAATGTGAAAAATTGTTCTGGAAGAATGCAGATAGACTGTTAAAGGAGATTTTATAATGACTGATTTAAATCCAATCATTGCAGATCGTTTCACCGAGCATCTTGAAGTGTTTGGTAAGACGATGGAGCATATGGATACCATTCAAGAGATTGCCTATCGCTGTAAGGCGGCTCTCGATAATGGTAATAAAATTTTATTCTGTGGTAACGGTGGTTCTGCAGCAGATTCTCAACATTTAGCAGCAGAATTAATTGGTCGCTTTAAAAAGGAACGTCGTTCTTTTGCTGCGGTGGCTTTAACTACAGACACATCTGCATTGACAGCGATCGCTAATGATTATGATTTTGATGCTGTCTTTGCTCGCCAAGTAGAGGGGTTAGGCCGTACAGGTGATGTACTCATCGGTATTTCTACTTCTGGTAATTCTAAGAATGTTGTGAAAGCAGCTGAAATGGCTCGTTCTATTGGTATGCATACCATTGCTTTTACCGGTGAAGGCGGCGGTAAATTAGCCGAATTATGTGACATTACATTAGCAATTCCTAGTAATGTAACAGCTCGCATTCAAGAAATGCATATTTTGGCTGGGCACATTATGTGCGAACTTATTGAAGAGGATTATTAACCTTTAGGTTATACGTGATACATACATGTGGTGCCGATTTAATTCTCATTTTAATCAAGCACACATGTCATTGGGGTAAGGAATAGGTGGACTATGATAAATACTACCATTAATCAGTTTTTAACAAAGCAACTGCCAAACTTGAAGATTGCCGTTGTTGGCGATGTGATGGTAGATCGTTATGTTTTTGGTGATGTAAGTCGTATTTCTCCAGAAGCACCGGTTCCTGTTAACCGAGTGTCAAAAATGAAAGAGGTTCTTGGTGGGGCTGGAAACGTTGCATCTAACTTGTCTAATTTAGATTGTAAGGTATACCTCGGTGCACTTGCTGGTAATGATGACCATGGTCGCCTATTGCAACATTTACTTGATGCCGACAAAATCGATACAACTGGTTTAATTACAAGTGATGACCGTTCTACCATTACAAAGATGCGCATCTTGGGTGATCGTCAGCAAATGATGCGCCTTGATTTTGAAACGATTACAGATTTAACAAGCGACGAAGAGGCACAACTATCTTCTTGGCTTGAGAATCTATGTAAGTCTGGTATCGACGGTATTGTCGTATCTGACTATGGTAAAGGTGTTTGTACGCCTACCTTATTGAAGAAAATCTTTAGCTTAGCTAAGGAATATGGTGTGCAAACTATCGTTGATCCAAAAGGGGCCGATTGGTCGAAATATAATGGTGCGACCTGCATAACACCAAATGTAAAAGAGCTTGGTGAATGTGTGGGCCGTAAATTAGAAAATGATGATGCTACAATCGTTGAGGCTGCTAAGTCTGTTCTGGGTAATGTAGATTTGGACTATATTGTGGCTACACGGTCTGCTAAGGGGATTACAGTTATCGCAAAGGATGGCCGCACATGGCATAATCCGGCTACTCAACAAGAGGTCTTCGATGTGAGTGGTGCAGGGGATACCGTTGTATCTATGATGATGACTTGTCTTGCTAGTGGCTTATCTATGCGATTAGCCTTGCATATCGCCAATGGTGCTGCTGGCATCGTAGTGTCTAAGGTTGGGACCTATCCAATTCACCGCTCTGAACTATTAGACTTATGGCACTCTTTCAAACATAGCATTCAGTCTAAGCCTCTATATACGAAGGAAGAGATGAAAGAGCTTGTTACACAGTGGCAAAGTAAGGGTGAAACTGTAGTATTTACTAATGGTTGTTTTGACATTCTTCATCGTGGCCATATTACGTACTTACAAGAGGCCGCGCAACTTGGTGACCATCTCATCATTGGTTTGAATTCAGATGCATCTGTTAAACGCCTTAAAGGTGAAACTCGTCCTATCGTTAATGAAGAGGATCGAGCCGCTTTATTGAGTGCATTGCAGTGTATTGATGGAGTTGTATTATTTGAAGAAGATACTCCCGCTGAGTTATTAGCGTACTTACGTCCTAATACGCTTGTTAAGGGCGGCGATTATAAGATTGAAGATATTATCGGACGCGAGTCCGTTGACAATGTAGAGGTGCTTTCATTTAAAGAAGGTTATTCTACATCTGATATTGTAGGGAAAATAGCCACTATGGCTAAGGAGGGCAAATTATGATTATCGTAACAGGTGGTGCTGGTTTTATCGGCAGTAATATTGTGAAAGCACTAAATGACCGTGGTCGTACAGATATTCTTATCGTAGATGATCTTACAGATGGTCGCAAAATTCGCAATATTCAAAATCTAGAATTCTTAGATTACATCGATTGTGATGATTTTGATTGTGCTATCGCTGACGGTACATTCGATGTGGGCCCTATTGAAGTCGTATTCCACGAAGGCGCTTGTGCAGACACAATGGAATATAATGGCAAATACATGATGAAGAACAACTATGAAGGTTCTAAAAATCTATTCCATTATTGCCAAGACCGTCGTATTCCATTTATCTATGCATCCTCTGCATCTACTTATGGCAATGGTACTAATGGTTTCGTAGAAAAACCAGAAGCCGAAGAAGCCCTCAATCCATATGCGTACTCTAAATTGTTATTCGATCGTTATGTGCGTAAATATGAAGGTGAGTATACAGCACAAGTTGTAGGCTTACGTTACTTTAATGTATATGGGCCTAATGAAGCTCATAAAGATAAAATGGCTTCCTTAGTTCGCCAAATGTTCTACAAAAATAAAGAAACTGGTATTATCAACCTCTTTGAAGGTACAGATGGCTACGAAGACGGTGGTCAAACTCGTGACTTTATTTATGTAAAAGACGTAGTTAATGTAAACTTCTACTTCTGGGAGCATCCAGAAATTTCTGGTACTTTTAACTGCGGTACTGGTAATGCTCATAGCTTTAATCAATTCATGCAAGCTGTTATCGATTATAACGGCCACGGCAAGATTGAATACGTGCCATTCCCAGAGGTGTTAAAAGGCAAATATCAAAGCTTTACAGAGGCTGATACGACTAAATTATTGGCTGCTGGCTATGATAAAGGATTCCACAAAATGGAAGATGCCGTTAAAGAATATTGTGAGCTATTAGATAATAACGAAGGATATTTACGTTAATGCGCAAGGTGTTATTTTTAGATCGTGATGGCGTTATTAATAAAGACGTTAGTTATTTATATAAAATTAGCGATTTAGAGTGGGTAGACGGTGCAAAAGAGGCCTTAGCTTATGCCTACAGTAAAGGATATGATCTCATTGTGGTGACGAATCAAAGCGGAGTGGCCCGTGGTTATTACAAAGAGTCTGATGTACAGATTCTTCATGACCATATGGCTCATGAACTAGATCGCAGTGGGGCACCTATTTTGCACTTCTATTACTGCCCTCATCATAAAGAAGGGGCTATACCTCTTTATGCTGTAGACTGTGAATGTAGAAAGCCTAAGCCTGGTATGATTAAGCAAGCTATTAAGGATTATGATGTCGACCCTAAAAGTAGTTTTCTTATTGGCGATAGTCAGCGCGATGTTGATGCAGCAGAAGCGGCTGGTGTAAAAGGCTATCTATTTACAGGTACTAATCTTTTAGATTTTATGAAGACTATCATTTAATCAATTATTTAATCAATTATTTAATCTACTAATCTGGTATTGCGTTTGTATTCGCTTTATTTTTAAATCTAATGTAAAGCTATTATAAGGTTCTTTACTGTTGTGTTGTATTTGGGAGGCTATATGAAAGACTACAAGAATATACTCATCATAAAGATGAGCTCATTAGGCGATGTAATTCATGCATTGCCTACCTTGTATGCTGTGCGTAAGAATTGGCCTGATGCTCGTATTACATGGGCCATTCATGAACAATTCGCTAGCCTCTTACCAGGTACACCTTGGGTTGATGATGTGATTATCATCGACAAGAAACAACTTAAAAAGCCTTCTTACTTATATCAATTGCGTAAGGATTTACATAGTCGTCATTTTGATATGACCTTGGACCTTCAATGTATTGCTAAAAGTGCCATTGTATCTTTATTATCTGGAGCTCCAGAAAAATATGGATATTGGGAACTTCGTGAAGGCAGCAATTTAGTCAATAAAGCACTCGTTGGTGAACATAAATACGATCATGTCATCGAACGATACCTCGATACCGTACGTGTCCTTGGGGGCGATGTAGAAGGCGTAGAGTTTCCTATGCCTGCTTATGTTGAGGCGGAGAAGTCCGTTAAGCATAAGTTACAATCTCATGGTGTAGAAGATGAATATGTAGTAGTTGTACCAGGTGCTCGTTGGATTGTTAAGGAGTGGCCGCTCCTTAATTTTGGAGAACTTTGTATTCGGTTATGTGAATCGGGTAAAAAGGTTGTTATTGCCGGTGCTCCTGATGATGCAGAAAAGGGGTTTTTCATAGCAAACTATGTAAAGCATAAGAATCTCATTAATTTAGTGGGTTCTACATCCATGCCAGAGCTAATTGAGTTGATTCGCCATTGTCAAATATTTATTAGTGCCGATACGGGACCATTACATATTGCAAATGCTCTGAAGCGACCTTTGATTGCATTATTTGGAACAACATCTCCAAAACGAACTGGTCCATATGGTGGTAGTCATGTACATCTTATTATTTCCCCGACTTCGAAGGCTACACCTGAGCAACCTCTCGTAGATGATCCCGATTGTATGGCTCAAATCCCTGTAGATGCAGTATGGTCTGTGTATGAACAAGTACTTGGAAAGGAACTATAATGGAACTAGATTATAAGCGCATTGTGGTCACCTTTCTCATGCACTTAGGTGATGTTATTTTAACGACTCCATTCCTAGAGGTGCTACGTAAAGCTGCTCCACATAGCCATATTACGTATGTAATAGATGAAAAATTACAACAAGTGATGCAATATAATCCAAATATTGATGAACTTATCGTTGTAGATAAAAAAGGGCGCCATAATAGTATTTCTGGGCTTAATGAGGTAGCTCGTGAGATTAATGCAAAGGGTAAACCTGATATCGTTATCAATTTGCATCCCAATGAACGTACTTCCTATTTAGCCTGGAAGATTCATGCGCCCATTACGACTGGTATGAGTCATTTTTTGTTTAGACCATTTATGACAAAGTATACCCGTCTAGACCGTAAAACTCGCCACGCTGCAGATATGTACATCAATGTACTTGAGCAATTGGGGGTAACCGATACTTCTAACTCTGGCTTACACATTGAAACCTGTGAAGCATGGCGCCGTGAGGCTCAAGATTTCTATGCTAGTCATGGATTAACCGATAGTGATACGCTCATCGGTTTTAATATTGGTAGTGCTGTTCCTGAGAAGCGCTGGCCTGCTGAACGATTTGCCCATGTAGCTGATCATTTCGGTCGTTTAGGGTATAAGACGGTATTCTTTGGCGGCCCTATGGATCTTGAAATGGTGCAACCTGTAGTAGAGCAAATGGAAACGAAACCGATTGTGGCTACTGGAAAATTCCAGTTAGGATCATTGGCGGCGGCTATGAGCCGCTGTAATCTATTGATTACAAATGACTCTGGTCCTATGCATGTAGGAATCAGCCAAAAGGTGCCAATTGTGGCACTCTATGGGCCATCAAACCCATTCTTTTATGGTCCGTACCAAGCTCATGCTATCGTTCTTGAAACGATGGACTCCTATGAGGTTGGTAAAAGCATGAAGAAGATTATTAAAGAAGGAAATTACAAAGGGTTATCTGTAATTTCTGAAGAACAGGTTATTAAAGCGGCGGAAATGTTGCTTTTAGAATCGAAATAAAAGCCTATGAATTATATAGTATTTGATTTGGAGTGGAATCAACCGTATAGCAATGACATTAGCTTTATGAAGCGTACTAAAATGCCGTTGACTGGTGAAATCATTCAAATCGGAGCGGTAAAACTGAATGACGAGATGGACATTGTAGATCATTTTACGATGTTCATTAAACCTCAATACTTGCCACGGATGCATAAGCATGTACGAGAGCTGACGGGGATAACCTCTAGAGAACTCGATCATGGAGTGCCCTTTAAGACGGCTATGCAGCACTTTCAAAATTGGTGTGGTGATGAATATATGTTACTGTCTTGGGGGTCTGATGATATTCTTATTTTAAGAGAAAATCTTATGCTCCATAAGATGAAAGCCTTATCTTATGATCAATGGGTAGATGCACAAATGATTTATGCCTATCAGCGATATGGTACAAATCAGCAGTATTCTGTGGCGCATGCTATGGAGGATCTCAATATATCGACGGAGCATTTGTCTGCTCATAACGCATTGCATGATGCTGTATTTACGGCTCGTATATGTCAGAAGCTAGATATTCCACAAGGAATTTTGCATTATGACCAAATTCGCAAGGAAAGTAGCAATCCTTTCCTATATCCACCGATTTTGACATTTTTTATGTATGAAAACTTCCCTGAGAAGAAGCGTATCGTTCACGATAGACGTGTACGTTTATCTTTCTGCCCGTATTGTCAGACTCGTTTAGAAATGACTAGGCCAGAACGATTACAAGGGGACAAGCATCTCGCCATAGGCTTTTGCCCGAAACATGGCGATTTTGCAGTGCAACTTAAAGTTGGAAAATATACGATTAAGTCCGGTAGTACTAAATTCTACGTTACAAAGGTATTAACGCATTGTACGGACGAAATTCGTTCTCTATATACTCAGAAGTCTGAAATTAATCGAGAGAAAGAGCGAAAGTATTTGGAATTTCGCCAGGCGGAACTTGAAAAGGACCGCCACAAATAATTTTTTAATTACTGTTCACACCTACAGTTTCATAAGTGTTAGATTGTGAGCTTTTAGAAAGGATAGATTATGGAACGCAAATATGCATGGCATAATTACGACGATGCCACTATGGAAAAGGTATATGCCCTAAGTGATATGTATCGTCAATTTTTAGATAATGGTAAAACAGAACGGGAATGTGTAGTGCAGGCCGTAGAATTTGCAGAGGCAAAGGGCTATGTAAATCTAAAAGATATCATTAAAAATAATACGCCAATTAAGGCGGGGGATAAGATTTATTATACCTATATGGATAAATCTATTGCTCTCTTTAATATCGGTACAGATGATATCGAATTAGGTATGAACATTTTAGGTGCTCATATTGACTCTCCTCGTATTGACGTAAAACAAAACCCTCAATACGAAGATAGCAACCTTTTATTCTGGGATACTCACTACTACGGCGGTATTAAAAAATATCACTGGGTAGCTATGCCACTTGCCATTCATGGTGTTGTGGTAAAAACAGATGGCACACGCATCAATATTAATATTGGCGATAAAGAAACTGATCCTGTATTCTGTATTACAGACTTGTTGCCTCATTTAGGCCAAGAGCAAATGCAAAAGAATGCAGCTAAAGTAATTGAAGGGGAAGCCCTTGATTTACTCATAGGCAGCCGTCCGGTAAAAGATGAGGAAAAAGAAGGGGTTTCTAAATTTATTAATAACCTTCTTGAAAAAGAGTATGGCTTTGTTGAACGTGACTTGTTATCTGCAGAGCTCGAAATTGTACCAGCAGGTAAGGCGCGTGATATGGGCTTTGACCGCTCTATGGTAATGGCATATGGCCAAGATGACCGCGTATGTGCCTATACATCCTTAGTGGCTATGCTTGAAGTAGACAATGTTAAACGTACTACTTGTTGCTTACTCGTCGATAAAGAGGAAATCGGTTCTGTAGGTGCTACGGGCATGCAATCTCGTTTCTTTGAAAATGCTGTAGCTGAAATTCTAACACTCATGGGTAAACTAAATTCTGTTAGTGTTCGTCGTACATTGGAAAAATCTCGTATGTTATCTTCCGATGTTAGCGCTGGCTACGATCCACTCTATGCATCTGCGTATGAAAAGAAAAATGCTTCTTACCTTGGTATGGGCGTAGTATTTAATAAATTTACAGGCTCTCGTGGTAAAGCTGGCTCTAATGATGCCAATGCTGAGTACATGGGCTTTATCCGTCGTGTTATGGAGTCCAATAATGTAACGTATCAAACGGCAGAGCTTGGTAAGGTAGACCTCGGTGGTGGTGGTACGATTGCGTACATCATGGCACTTTACGGTATGAATGTTATCGACTGTGGTGTAGCAGTTCTTAGCATGCATGCTCCGTGGGAGGTTACTTCTAAAGCCGATATTTACGAGGCTAAACAATGCTACGTGGCATTCTTAAACGCAGCTGATGAAACAATCTAGTATAATAGGGCTTTCACCAATGGTGAAAGTCCATTCTATGTGAGGTATATATGAATCAAACGGAATTAGGTGCAGCTATTGAGGCTGCGAAGGGAGAGGCAACCGAGGTTAAGACTGTAAAGGTCGACATCTTTGATATTCCTGAAACACAAGCTGAAGAATATATTGCAAATCGTGAAGAGGTAGCTGAGGCGGCTGCTGCAGTTATGAAACCATACTGCGTAACAGTAAAGCGAGAAACCTTAGATGAAGACGAAGGGGAAGCTGTAGTAGGTTATTATGTAACGGGTGAAATCTTGATGTGCGTTATTCTCGACCCATTTGAAGTACCTGTTATGAAGGTAGCACTCGATAAAGGTACTCTTAAAGAATATATTCTTGCAGCAAATGATTTGACAGAAGATATGCTATCATCTTTAGAAAAATAGTTGGATTTCTTGTCTTTATTGTGTTTTACACATAATAAAAATGTAAAATACTTTACTCTGCTACATTGATGTAGTGAATAAATTTGTTTATAATAGAAGTATTATAGTCATTGCAGATAGGAAGGAAATCCCCATGAACTTGAAAAAAGGTATTGCCCTAGCACTCACGGCGGCAGCTTTATTAGCTTTTACAGGCTGTGGCTCAAATGGAACAACATCGAATGGTGAATACAAAGTTGGCGTAGTACAACTCGTTGAACATCCTGCACTAGATGCGGCAAATAAAGGTTTTGTTGATGCTCTTAAAGAAAAGGGACTAGCTGAAAAAATTGCTTTTGACCAACAAAACGCACAAGCTGATCAGTCTAACTTGAATAGTATTGCTCAGCGATTCGTATCTGATCGTAAAAACTTGATTTTAGCAATTGCTACTCCAGCAGCGCAATCTATGGCGAATGCTACTCATGATATTCCAATCTTGGGTACTGCGATTACAGATTACGAAGCAGCTAAACTTGTTAAATCTAATCAAAAACCTGGTGGTAATGTGTCTGGTACATCCGACATGAACCCAGTAGAGCAACAAGTTGACTTAATTTTACAAGTAATACCGAATGCAAAAACAATCGGTACTATTTATAGCTCTAGCGAAGTAAACTCTCAAATTCAAGTAGAGAAAATGAAAGCTTACGCAGCTACAAAAGGCATTAAAGTTGAAGAAGTTACAGTTTCTAACGTAAACGATATTCAACAAGCGGCTCAAAACCTCGTATCTCAACGTGTAGATGCCGTATATGTACCGACAGATAATGTTGTAGCTTCTGCAATGAGTAATCTTGTAGCTATTACCGACCCAGCAAAAATTCCTGTATTTGGCGGTGAAGACAACCACGTAAAAGGTGGTGCACTCATGTCCTTGTCTGTAGATTACTACAAACTGGGCTACCAAACAGGTTTGATGGCAGCAAAAATCTTAACTGGCGAAGCTAAAGTTGAAGATATGCCTATCGAAATGCAAAAAGAATTTAAATTAGTTGTGGGTAAAGAAAAATTAGAAAAATTGGGCATCACCTTACCAGAGGATTTGATGAACAAAGCGACTATGATTTAAAACATAACTGGTAAGGAGTTACATATGAATTGGAAAAAAAGTATTGCAGTGGCACTTAGTGCCGTCACTATTATGGCAATGGTAGCTGGTTGTGGTTCTAATACTGCAACTAATGATCAAAAGAAAATCGGCGTTATTCAATTAGTAGAACATCCATCCCTTGATGCTGCTAATAAGGGCTTTGTTGATGGTCTTGCTTCTAAAGGCTACAAAGATGGTCAAAATATTAAGTTGGATCAACAAAATGCTCAAGCTGACCAATCTAACTTGAACAGTATTGCCCAACGCTTCGTATCTGATAAAAAAGATTTAGTATTAGCGATTGCAACGCCAGCAGCGCAAACGATGGCAAATGCATCTCATGATATGCCGATCATGGGTACAGCTATTACAGATTACGTAACAGCTAAACTCGTTCAATCTAATGAACGCCCAGGTGGTAACGTATCTGGTACATCTGATATGACACCTGTTGAAAAAGAGGTTGATCTCATTATCGCATTAGTACCAAATGTAAAACGCATTGGTGCTATTTATACATCCTCTGAAATCAACTCCCAATTACAAGTTGAAAAAATGAAAGCTTATGCAGCTACTAAAGGTATCACTGTTGTAGAAGCAACTGTTTCCAACGTAAATGATATCCAACAAGCAGCTACAAATCTAGTTAACCAAGATGTACAAGCAATCTATACACCAACAGATAATGTATTGGCATCTGCTATGGCTAACTTAGCACAAATCACAGATGCTGCAAAAATTCCAGTATTTGCTGCTGATGAAGGTATGACAATGACTGGTGGTGTAGCAACATATTCTGTTGACTATTATCAATTAGGTTACCAAACTGGCTTAATGGCTGCTAAAGTGCTTGCTGGTGAAGCAAAAATTGCAGATTTAGCTATTGAAACGCAAAAAGAGATTAAGTTAACTGTTAACGAAGAACGTGCTAAAAAATTAGGTATTACAATTCCTGACGCACTTCGTAAAGATATGAAACAATAGAGGAGATTTTGATGTTAGATTTAATGGTAGGCACCATAACCACAGGCCTTTTATGGTCCTTGTTAGCGGTCGGTGTATTCATTACATTCCGTGTACTAGATGTGGCTGACTTAACTGTGGAAGGTACGTTCCCAATGGGGGCGGCTATTTCCGCTGTTTTAATTACAAGTGGCATGAATCCAATCCTTTCCATTTTACTTGCCGGTGTGGGCGGTATGATGGCAGGTGCTGTAACAGGCTGGATTCACACAAAACTAAAAATTCCTGCATTATTGGCTGGTATTTTGACAATGATTGCTTTGTACTCTGTGAACCTTCACATTATGGGTAAAGCTAACGTATCCTTGCTTCGTATGGATACAATTTATTCTATCCTCGGCGGTGTATTCCACACTCCTAATATGTGGTCTGCTGCTATCGTAGGTGTATTGGTTGCTGTTGCTGTATGCTTGTTCTTGTTCTGGTTTTTCGGTACTGAAATTGGTACAGCTTTACGTGCAACAGGTGTTAACCCTCAAATGATTCGCGCTCAAGGCGTAAATACTGATAACATGATTGTTCTAGGTCTTTTGATTTCTAATGGTTTTGTTGGTATGTCTGGCGCTCTTATTGGTCAATTCCAAGGCTTTGCCGACGTAGGTATGGGTATCGGTACCATCGTTATCGGCTTGGCATCTGTAATCATCGGTGAAGTAGTATTCGGTACGAAATCCTTCGTACGTAGTCTTATCGCCGTAGTACTTGGTTCCATCGTATATCGTATCGTTATCGCTGCTGTACTCTACATGGGTATGCCGCCAAACGATTTGAAATTATTCACTGCAATTCTCGTTGCCATCGCGCTTTCCTTGCCTACATTGAAAGCAAAATGGTTGGCTCGCTAAGGAGGACACTATGTTAGAAGTAAAAAATATGGTAAAAACCTTCTTTAAGGGCACAATCAATGAAAAAACTGCACTTCAAGGTATTGATCTTCGTTTAGAAGAAGGAGATTTCTGTACTGTTATCGGTGGTAATGGTGCTGGTAAAAGTACATTACTAAACTCCATCGCTGGTGTATTCCCAGTAGATGAAGGATCCATTACAATCAATGATATTGATGTAACGAAAATGCCTGAATACAAACGTGCTAAATACATTGGCCGCGTATTCCAAGATCCTATGGTAGGTACTGCAGGTAACATGCAAATCGAGGAAAACTTAATCCTTGCTATGCGCCGTGGTAAAAGCTTAGGGCTTAAATGGGCTTTCAAAGATAGCGAACAAGCATTCTTCAAAGAACGCCTTGCACTATTAGGTTTAGGTCTTGAAGATCGTTTATCTGCTCGTATGGGTCTATTATCTGGTGGTCAACGTCAATCCATCACATTATTGATGGCTACTATGCTTCGTCCTGAACTTTTATTGTTGGACGAACATACGGCAGCTCTTGATCCTAAGACTGCAGAAAATGTTTTGCAATTAACAGATAAACTTGTAGCAGAGCATAACTTAACAACTCTTATGATTACTCACAATATGCGCGATGCATTGCGCTTTGGTAATCGCCTCATCATGATGGACTCCGGTCGCATTATCTATGATGTAAAAGGGGAAGAAAAGAAAAAATTAACAGTTGCTGACTTACTTCAAAAGTTCGAAGTAGCTGGGGAAAATGCATTGAGTGACCGCATGGTACTTGGTGCGAAATAATAGAAGAGGGCATAAGCCCTCTTTTGTTTATTTACTGTAATTTTCCTTTACAAGATAAGGTAGATACTGTATACTAAATAAGGTCGTAAGACATATCGTAAGCGAAGTATTCGAATCTCCAACGGTTACTTAAGCTTATCGGGATTATTTATTTTTTAGGAGGTAACATTAATGTTAACTACAGAAGCTAAATTAGCAGTAATTAAAGAATACGCTACTCATGAAGGTGACACTGGTTCTCCAGAAGTACAAGTTGCGATTTTGACAAGCCGCATCGTTTACTTAACTGAGCACTTGAAAGAGCACAAAAAAGACCATCATTCCCGTCGTGGTTTGTTGAAATTGGTTGGTCAACGCCGTAACATGCTTGACTACCTTCGTCGTAAAGATATTGAACGTTACCGTTCCCTTATCGAACGTCTTGGTCTTCGTAAATAATAAAATTAGCCGTCCTTTTGGACGGCTTTTTTATTTTATTTCCTTGTGTTATAATAACATTAGGCAAAGGGAAACGAATGCCGATAATCTATTGTGGAAACTGGAAAAAAGGACAGAGCGGCTACTCTGTCCTTTTTATTGTGCTAGTTGCTATAAATGAAGTGAAAAAATAGCTTATTTTTTACTGATGATATATAATAAGAAGGTATACATATAAGAAGATTTTTAGGAGGAATAGGAATGGAACAATTCCAAATGGACCTAGCTGGTCGTACGCTTACGATTGAGACTGGGGAACTTGCAAAACAAGCTGGCGGTGCCGTAATGGTTGGCTATGGCGATACTCGTGTACTCGTTACCGCTACAGGTTCTAAAGAGGCGAAGGATATCGACTTCTTCCCACTTACAGTAGACTATGAAGAAAAAATGTACGCTGTTGGTCGTTTACCAGGTGGCTTTATTAAACGTGAAGCACGTCCACCTGAATCTGCGATTTTGAATAGCCGTTTGATCGACCGTCCTATTCGTCCATTATTTGATAAAGGTGTACGTAATGAAGTACACGTAGTAGCAACAGTTATGTCCGTAGATCAAGACTGCGATCCAGCAGTATGTGGCATGATTGGTGCTTCTGCAGCATTATCTATTTCTGATGTGCCTTGGAATGGTCCTATTGCAGGCGTTCGCATGGGTCGTATCAATGGTGAGTTCGTTGTAAACCCAACTAAAGCTCAATTAGAAGAAACAGACCTTAATATTGTTGTAGCTGGTACTAAAGATGCTATCCTCATGGTTGAAGGTGGCGCTGAAGAAGTTCCAGAAGATATCATTCTTGAAGTTATTATGACAGCTCACGAAGAAATCAAAAAAATCGTAGCGTTCCAAGAAGATATGACTGCAAAAGTAGGCAAGGAAAAACGCGTATTTGAAAGTAAAGACGTTCCTGCTGAAATCGCTGATGCAGTTCGCGCTTATGGTCATGATAAACTTGACGCAGCAGTTCGTTGTGCAGATAAACAACAACGTGATGCTCAAGAAAGTGAAGTACGTGCAGATGTATTAGCACACTTTGAAGAAATTTACCCTGACAATATGGGTGACGTAAATAAAGCATTTGACGCTATGATTAAAGAAATCGTTCGTCACATGATTACTGTTGAAAAAATTCGTCCAGATGGTCGTAAACTTGATGAAGTTCGTCCAATCTCTTGCCGTATAGGTGTATTGCCTCGTACACATGGCTCTGGTTTATTTACACGTGGTCAAACTCAAGTATTGAACGTAGCTACTGTAGCTCCATTGTCCGAAACACAAACAATTGATGGCATTGGTATTGAAACAGAAAAACGCTATATTCATCACTATAATTTCCCATCCTTCTCCGTAGGCGAAACTCGTTCTTCCCGCGGTCCTGGTCGTCGTGAAATTGGTCATGGTGCTTTGGCTGAACGCGCATTAGTACCTGTTATTCCTAGTGAAGAAGACTTCCCATATGCATTGCGCTTAGTATCTGAAGTATTAGAATCCAATGGTTCTAGCTCTATGGCTTCCGTATGTGGTTCCACATTGTCCTTGATGGACGCTGGCGTACCAATTAAAGCTCCTGTAGCTGGTATTGCTATGGGTCTTGTAACACAAGGTGAACACTACACAATCTTAACAGATATTCAAGGAATGGAAGATGCTCTTGGCGATATGGACTTCAAAGTTGCTGGTACTGCAAAAGGTGTAACAGCAATTCAAATGGATATTAAAATCTCCGGTTTATCCCGTGAAATCCTTCAAGAAGCATTAGAACAAGCTCACAAAGGCCGTATGCACATTATGGGCATTATGCTTGATACAATTGCTGAACCACGTCAACAAATGTCTGAATATGCTCCACGCATCATTACAATGAAAATCGATCCAGATAAGATTCGTGACGTAATCGGTTCTGGCGGTAAAGTGATTCGTGGTATTATAGAAGAAACTGGCGCTAAAATCGACATCGAAGATGATGGTACAGTATTCATTGCTTCTGTAGAACAAGAAGGTGCTGCAAAAGCTCAACAAATTATTGAAAACCTTACTAAAGAAGTTGAAGTAGGTGAAGTATACCTTGGTAAAGTAACTCGTTTGATGGCATTCGGTGCTTTCGTAGAGGTATTACCAGGTAAAGAAGGTCTTGTACACATTTCTAAACTTGCAAAAGAACGCGTTGAAAATGTAGAAGACGTAGTAAATGTAGGTGATGAGATCATGGTAAAAGTTATCGAAATCGATAAACAAGGCCGTGTCAACTTGTCCCGTAAAGATTGTTTAAAATAAGAGGTGTTACATGGATATTCGTGGCTTTGAAGTAGTTTCTGCTTTTGAAGAACAAGATATCAATTTACCGACACGTAAAACAACAGAAAGCGCGGGCTATGATATTGAATGCGCTGAAGCTGTGACTTTAGAACCAGGTCAAGTAGTATTAGTGCCAACAGGTATTAAAGCTTTTATGGCATATGATGAATACCTTGCCATTCATATTCGCTCTAGCATGGCTATTAAACGCCATCTAGCACTCGTAAATAGCACAGGCATCATCGATAGCGATTACTATAATAATGAGGAAAACGAAGGTCATATCATGATCGCTCTACTTAATTATGGTAAAGAAACCGTTTCCCTTGAAAAAGGCGAACGCGTTGCCCAAGGCATTTTCTCTAAATACCTTATCACTAACGATGACGATGCTACAGGCATTCGTACAGGTGGTATTGGTAGCACTGGGACTATGTAAACTAAATACGATTCTGAATAGAATGGTGAAAGCCGCTCAACTGACGTTGGGCGGCTTTTGATAAAAGATTGGAGATTAAATTTTATATGACTAAAATATTTTTAAATGGTTCTTCAAGTAAACCAGTAAATGCTTATGCATTTTTAAATTGGTATTTTGAAGATCAGAAAAATGCTAATTCAATATTACAAAATAAACAAGTTGACTCATTTCAATTCTTTATAATGGGGAATTCATACATTGCTTCATCATTATACCTGTTAAAAAATATATTAGATAAATATAATAAATATAATGTAGCTGATCATTTAATATTTCCGATATTTTTTAATTTAACACATGGTCTTGAATGTTGGCTTAAAGCAAGTATTTCCTCTATCACATACTTATATAATGATATAGAGGAATTTAAGTTCACACATGCATTGAAAGAGTTAACATCAGATTTGAAAAAATTATTAGAGCGGTATAATATCCTGTATATATTTGATGATTTATCTTCATTTGCTTTGATTGATTCTTTAGTTGATGAGCTTGATCAGTATAATGTACGATTTGATTTTGCAAGATATTCATCATATAGAAATAATAGTCAATTTTATTGTGGTAATAATAATGTTTGTGTAGATTTATATGAATTGTTTCAATTTATAATAACATTAGTATATTCTTTTAGATTGTCTTTATCATATTTAATCCTTTGTATTGACAGTGCTGTTCAACCAAATCAAGAAGATTTTATATTATTTTGTGAGGATAAAGCAAATTATAAAGATAATGAAGATGATGAAGACGCTTTTGAAAACTTTATTTTTAAAGATGTAACTGGATTTTATTAATTATTTATTGTAGAATAATTATTTTAATTATTTTATCTAATTCTCTTTATGATATCATAATAGATATAGACGATGAGGAGGCTATTATGGCAATTAGCAAAGAAATACAAAAATCTAGCGAAATGAAATTCGATGGTAAACTAATTAAAGTTACTTATGATATTGCAGATGTAAATGGTAATGAAGCGTGGCGAGAGGTAGTTCATCATCCTGGTGCTACAGCGATTGTAGTTGTTACGGAAGATAATAAAATTGTAATGGAGCGCCAATTCCGTTATGCTCTGCAACAGCCTTTGCTTGAAATCCCAGCAGGTAAATTGGATCCTAATGAGGAGCCTCTAACTTGTGCTAAACGTGAGTTAGCAGAGGAGACAGGATATCGTGCTAACGAGTGGATTCCATTAGGTACTATTGCAACAAGTCCTGGTTTCTGTAATGAAGTATTACATTTATATTTAGCGAAAGATCTCACTATGGGTGAAACTAATTGGGATCCCGACGAATATGTAGAGCTTGAGTATTTTACTTTGCCTGAATTATTAGAGGCTATTAAGGGTGAGCAAATTAAGGATAGTAAGTCCTTAGCAGCTCTAATGTTAGCTATGCCTTATCTTAAGTAGTACTTTATTTTCATAATTACATATAGTATAATTAACACATAAAGAGAGCCAAATAACGTGCTGCTAGCGTTAGGCTCATCTAAAATAGGGAAATTTGATGATGCCTAACGTGTTGAGGTGGTAGGATACCTCATACGTTAGGCGTTTTCATTATGATTTACGGCTATTAAAAAATATCGTAATCATAATAGTAATGATTGCTACTATAGCATGGATTATTCTGCTTGAGTATTACAATAGGAGTACTTATGTATAAAAGAATTATTTTATTAGTTATGGACTCTGTTGGTATCGGTCACGCTGCTGATGCTGCAAAATTTGGTGATGAAGGTTCTAATACTTTGGGCCATATTGAATCGGCGGCTGGTCAGATTTATTGTCCTAATTTAAAATCTATTGGCTTAGGTCGCGTTGCTGATATTTCTGATACTGGTGAAAGTATCAAAGGGGCTTTTGGCCGCATGGCTGAGCTTAGTACTGGTAAAGATACGACTAGTGGTCATTGGGAGATGATGGGGCATCCCGTTACCGTTCCATTCCCAACCTTTTACGAAGGCTTCCCAAAAGAATTGATGGATACTTTCACAAAAGAGACAGGCTATGGTTATCTTGGCAATGAAGTAGCATCTGGTACAGAAATTATTGAGCGTCTAGGGGCAGAGCACATCAAAACAGGTAAGCCTATTGTATATACCTCGGCAGATTCTGTATTCCAAATTGCCGCTCATGAAGATGTGATTCCTATCGATGAATTATACCGTATTTGCCAAATAACCCGTGATAAGGTATGCATCGGTGATTACTATGTAGGCCGTATTATTGCACGTCCTTTCGTAGGTGAACTAGGTAGTTTTGTTCGCACCTCTAATCGTCATGATTATAGTCGTATGCCAGAGAAAAAGATGGTACAACAAGAGTTACAAGATGCTGGTGTGCCAACAGTAGCTATTGGTAAAATTGGAGATATTTATGCTCATGTAGGATGGGATGAAAGCTATCCAACAAAGACTAATTCCCATAGCATGAATATGGTTCCATACTTACTTGGTTCCTCCTTTGAGCGTGGTTTAATGATGGTTAACCTCGTTGAATTTGATAGCTTATATGGTCATCGCAGAAATGTAGAAGGATACAAACGAGCTATTGAAGATTTTGATTATCAACTTGGTGGGCTATTACCAATTCTTAATGATGATGATTTATTACTCATCACTGCTGACCATGGTAACGATCCAACTTGGGAGGGAACCGATCATACTCGTGAGCTCGTTCCAATTCTTGGATATAGTCCGCGAATGAATGGACCTATAGACCTTGGCGATAGAAAAAGCTTTGCTGATATTGGGGAAACCATATTGGAAAACTTTGGCTTAAAACAATGGGGTATTGGAACATCGTTTTTGGAGAAACTTAGTAAATAATTTCTAAATAACAAATATTATATGCTATATATGAGATACTACCAGTTAAAAATAAATAGTTTTAACTGGTAGTATCTTTAAAATAGACCGTTAAATCATAATGAAGGACCAATTTATGTATATCATAAGTTGGTCTTTTTATTTGTACTAACATTTTAATCTATACATACAATCTATATTCACATTCATATCTAAATCTATATCTAAATCTATATTTGTATATATACCTTTACCTATACCTATATCTATATCTATATTCTATTTTATGTCTAATATTTGGTACATCAACAGGAGATTTATACATTTATGTGGAAATATATTAGTAAGGAGAGATTATTCACATAAGTATGAGAGGAGGATTTTTTATGTCAGCACAAGTGCAACGTAGTACATTAGACAAGTTATTTAAAATTACTGAACGTGGATCATCTGTATCGAGAGAATTATTTGCTGGGGCTACTACATTTTTATGTGTATCCTATGTATTAGCCGTTAATCCAGCTATTTTAGGTGCTGCTGGAATGGACGTAGGTGCTGTATTTACGGCAACTGCTGTGAGCGCCATTATCATGACATTATTATTAGCGATCTATAGTAATATGCCTTTTGCAGGTTTATCTGGGATGGGTATTAATGCATTCTTTGCGTACACCATTGTAGTTCAAATGGGGCATAGTTTTGCTTTTGCTTTGACAGCGCAGCTTGTAGCGGGATTAGTATTTCTGCTCATTGCAGTGACTCCACTAAAAGAATATTTATTTAATGCTATACCGCATACCATTAAACTAGCCGTAACAGCAGGTATTGGTCTATTTATTGCTCTTATTGGCTTAAGTAGTGCAGGTCTAGTGGTAAGTAATCCTGCAACGCTTATAAACATAGGGGATTTACAATCACCATCTAGCTTAGTAGCTATTTTAGGAGTGATTTTAATAGCTGTTTTTACAGGTCGAAATGTTAAAGGTGGTATCTTCCTCGCCGTTATTATCGCCGCTGTAGTAGGCTTCTTCTGTGGTATCACTAAATTACCAGCTACAGTATTTTCCATGCCACCATCTTTAGAGCCAATTTGGTTCCACTATGATATGAGTGAAATACTATCGGTGGACATGTTGTTCGTTGTATTTACATTTTTATTTGTAAATCTATTTAATGTAGTAGGTGTATTGATTGGTTTAACAAATCAAGCGGAGGTACCACAAGATCAACAAATGGCCGTTCAAAGTTCTTGTATGAAAGTGGCCGCTATAGGTACGATTGTGGGCAGTGCAGTTGGAACATCTCCACACATTGTGGCTGTTGAGTCAGCAGCAGGCATAGCAGAAGGTGGTCGTACAGGTTTAACGGCACTTACTATTGCCGCTTTATTTATTGCATCTTTATTCTTGGCACCATTGCTTATGGTCATTCCCGTGGCTGCTACAGCTCCCGTATTGATTGTAGTGGGCTTATTTATGATGTCCTCCGTGAAGGATATTAATTTTGGAGACATTTCGGAAGGGCTGCCAGCATTTTTGACAATCATTATGATGCCATTTGCTTACTCTATTGGTGTTGGTATTGAATGGGGACTTGTTAGTTACGTGTTAATTAAAGTCCTTATTGGTAAATATCGTGATATTTCTGTTGTTATGTATTTCTTAGCACTTATTTTTATTTTGAAAGAAATCTTAATGTAGGAGGTCCCTTATATGATAACGTTCAATACAAAAGTATCTAGAGAGGCTCAAGGTCTTGAGAAAGCTCCTGTTGTATTAAAAGGGGCCTCTGTTTTAAATGTCTTTACCGAAGAGTGGGATGTGGCCGATATTGCCATTCACGATGATACGATTATCGGTGTAGGTACTTATAGCGGTGAAACTGAATATGACTATAGCGGTAAATATATTGTGCCCGGTTTTATCGATAGTCATCTCCATTTAGAGTCTACGTTGGTAAATCCTAAGGAATTGGTGTTTGAAGCATCTCAAGTTGGTACCTTAGGCTTTATAGTAGATCCACATGAAGCTGGCAATGTAGCAGGTATTGCAGGCATTGAATACATGATCAATGAGACAGCTTCCGCTCAAGGTGATGTATATGTTATGGCTCCATCCTGTGTGCCTGCTGTACCTGGTGAGGACAACGGTGCTATTTTAGACGGAGATATGTTACATAAGTTACAAAGTAATTCTCGCATTTTAGGCTTAGGTGAGGTTATGGACTCTTTTGGTGTTATTGATAGAGATCCATACATGGTAAAAAAATTAGATTACTTTAAAGATATGATTATGGATGGTCATATTATTGGGCTTTCACCAGAGCAGTTGGCAAGTTATCGTCTAGCAGGCATTACTACAAACCACGAATGTATTTCCTACGAAGAGGCTAAAGAACAAGTTAAAAATGGTATCTATGTATGGATTCGTGAAGGAAGTGCGGCTCATAATTTAGAGGCTATTGTACAAGGTATTGTTCATAATAAAGCTAATACAGAATACTATGGTTTCTGTACAGATGATAAACACATTGAGGATATCCGCTCTGAAGGTCATATCAGTTATAATATTCGCAGATCTATTGAACTTGGCTTAGATCCTGTGAAAGCTTATAAAATGGCTTCTACTAATACGGCGCTTTGTTATCACTTGAAAGACTTAGGTGCTATTGCCCCAAGCTATAAGGCAAATCTTGTAGTTCTCGATGATGCTAATAGCGTAGCAATACATGAAGTGTTCTATAAGGGAAAACCTATTGAACGAGTTCTTGTTAGAAAAGAGAAAGAAGTTCCTAAGGAATTATTACATACTATTAATATAGGGACTTTCACAAAAGAGAAACTGGACATTAATGTAGACGGTCCTCAAGCTATTATTAATATTGTGCCAGGCCAAATCGTTACACAAAAAACGGTTGAAGATGTTCCTGTAGAAAACGGTCTATTTAAACCGAATGCAGAGTATAATAAAATTACTTGCATTGAGCGATATAAAGCATCAGGCAGAAATGGTGTAGGTATTCTGAAAGGTTTTAATCTTAAAAACGGTGCCATTGCAACATCCTTTGCACATGATTCCCATAATTTAATCGTTGTAGGCGATAATGATGCAGATATGATGGTAGCCATTGAACGTATTCGTGAAATTGGTGGGGGCTATGTCATTACAAGTGAAGGTAAAGTCGTAGAAGAATTAGCCCTTGAAGTAATGGGGTTAATTACAAATCGACCACACGAGGAAGTAGATGCTAAGGTTGCTAAGATGAAAGACATTGCCTACGGTATGGGTGTGCCTAAGGGACTAGATCCATTTATTAATTTGAGCTTCCTTGCACTAACAGTAATTCCAGAAATTAGAATTACTACCACTGGTGTAATGGAGTTTTAGTATTTAGTGTAAGAAAAATATAATAGAAAAAGAGGTTGTAACTAGAATGCGATTAAATCACATTCTGTTGCAACCTCTTTTGGCCTTATTACAGGATATTTCTACAAAAGATATGATTATTTTATTATAGTAAGCCCTTATTTTCCATCATTTCTTTTATATTTAGTAAGGTGGATTTACAAACTACATCATATTCTAGTGTACTCAAGAAATCTGCAAATTTTCTATCATCTTCGTTTTTACAGTTTTCATAAGGAATTTTACCATTTTGTTGATATGGTTCTAGAATCCGATTTCGCCGGTGCTTCCAAGTATTATAATAAGGCCCTTTAAATTTTGTCATAAAGCCATTGCTATCGACTAATACAAAGCCTTCAGATTCATGATGTGAGTTGAGTTCTTTATTTATAATGTTTGTCAGTTCGTCCATAGTATTAACTTGTTGAATTGTTTTTACAATAGATATCAACTGTGTATCATATTTCTTAAGGATGGAGTCTAGTTCTGCTAGCCTCTCCCTAGAGAAAGATACATCAATATGTTTACCATTTACATCTAACGTATTTTGAATCATATCAAGTACATAAAGATGATCTTGGTCATATTTTATAATATGTGTATCTTCTTGGCTGATGACTTCAAACATCATAGAACAGCAATTACGTTTTAATAATTCTTTGATTTCTTCTTGTATGCTTGTAGGTAATTTTTGGAATAAATTTTTAAATAAATCTACGTGCATACCTTCTGTAGTAGATTTAGAAGCAAATACTAATTCATCATTAATGACACCAAGAATAGCGAGGTATCCATTTTCTTTAGTTCGAATTTCTACAGGGAAGGAGAGAGTGTTAGCTAAATTATTTAACTCAGTTTCTGGTCGTTCGTTGAGATTAAAGAATTTATTATAACTACGTAATTTTACATCTCCTGTCATACGATCCACAAATAATCCTCGAGCTTGTACTGTAATTTCATTCCATAATCGTTTGTGAAATACACGTGAGGTGAAGTTCAAGGAATATAGGTTAGGAGAGCATTTTTTCACTTTTACTAATTTAGAATTACCTAAAATATTAATATCTTCATTTTGCGTGAAGATGACATGTTGTGTCATGTTTTGGTATTCATGGCGCATGTAATCTTTATCATACACATCATTTTTTATTC
The DNA here is from genome assembly GCF_018376515.1 of Veillonella sp. oral taxon 158. Classification (NCBI taxonomy): domain Bacteria; kingdom Bacillati; phylum Bacillota; class Negativicutes; order Veillonellales; family Veillonellaceae; genus Veillonella; species Veillonella sp. oral taxon 158. Next base: position 119,200 of record NZ_JAHABE010000001.1, read on the forward strand.
CATTTTTGGTAAAAGAATCTTTTGTGATGTCGATATATTTAAGCTCTCCACCAAATTCAACTTCACCTTCTAAACAGTATGAGTAGTTGCCGTCTGGAACGCCTCTATGACCGTGAATCTGAATGAAGTTTTGACACATTCCTTGCTCATAGTTGGTGTCATATATCTTTGCGATATCTGTTTCATATGCTCCATAACCATTGATAAAGGTAGAAGTACTAATAAATGTCATATTAGGTACATAGGAAAGACCAGCATGGGATACTATATATTTTTTGCCATGAAAGCTGAAAGGATAGCATTGACGAAGTGATTTATAAAAGAGGCGTAATTCTCGTTGTAGTGATTCTACATCTTTTTTCGTCATATCTTTTACGATAGGTGCCACTACTTCTTTCATAAATCGTTTGGAATGATCTAAGTTTGTATTGAATGCAAAGTTTGCAATATGTCGTTCGTGATTGCCTTCTAACATAATCGTATTAGGTAATGTGCTGAGGCGCATCATTTCGTACATCATTTCCTTATTTTCGATGCCGCGTTCCAAATAGTCTCCGCAAAAGATATAAAGTGTTTTTTCATCCCATGGAGTGATAGCTTGTTGTAATGCCGTGTAACAGCCGTGAATATCACCGATGATACGCACTCGTTCATATCGATTCGTTAAATTTACAGTAAAGTAATTGTTGATTTCATCGATAGAATTTATTTTCCTACAAAACTTTGGTAATGTAGTTGTTTTAATCATCTTGTGCATGCGGTGTATAACTTGCTCAGGTACTCGTTTGTAATCTGTTCGTGTAGCATTACGTGCTAAACATTCCTCTAATGATGTATCTAGTTCGTAGTAATATACAGTATATTTATATTTGTTAAGCAATTCTTTATATGCATTAACAGCTTTAGATGTAGTGTGGGTAGCATCTAAAACGACAAAGTCGCCGTTGCTCATTCGTTTCTCTAAGCAATCTAATAGGAGTTCCCAGGCCGGACCATTATCCTCTTGTGAAATATACCAGCCGCTTTCACCAAGGGAAGGGCTGCGTAATAGCATACGGAAATGATCGGCTTCTAAGGTGTAAGCCTCAAGATTGTTGTCACGAATCCACTGAGACTTACCACTAGCAGGAGCACCACGCATTAATAATAGTGTTCTCATAGTAATAGTCCTCTAATCTGCCCATAGGGCGTAATATAATATAACTGTATAAAAAACGAAACAATCATTATATAAAAAATGAAAAAGGGCATAAAAAAACAGCCTCAACGGAAATCCGAGAGACTGTCTTACTTGCTTTTAAAATTATAAAGCGTTTACTTTAGCTGCAAGGTTGGATTTTTTGCGAGCTGCAGTGTTTTTATGAAGTACACCTTTGGAGGCTGCTTTATCAATTACGCTAGTAGCATGAACAAGTGCTTGTTTTGCTTCTTCTACTGCGCCTGCTTGAACAGCTTCTACGGTTTTACGACTTGCTGTACGGATTTGAGATTTTACAGCGGCGTTTTTCGCACGACGTTCAGCATCCGTTTTTACGCTTCTAATACTGGATTTAATGTTTGGCAATTGAGTCACCTCCTTAAAAATCGTTTCTTATACCTGAATGATTATATCATACCACATATTGATACGCAAGGACTTTTCAGCCCAATATTTTCCTTGTTAGTATGAAGTATAAAACATTTTCTACTGTTCTTTAACTATAGCATATAAGTCTGTTTTATGAAATCAAGATTATTAATATATTTGCTAGCGTTGTAATTAGTTATTTATTTTGATTTTAAAAGTTAGTTAGCTCCATTATGTTATAATAAAGGATAGAATTAAGCGAGGTGTATTATGAAAAAATTAATGATTATAGATGGCAGTAGTTTATTATTCCGTGCATTTTTTGCGTTACCACCGTTGAAGTCTGCTTTGGGGACTCCAACGAATGCGGTGTATGGTTTTTTAACTATGCTCATCAAATTGTATGAAGAAATTAATCCTGATTATATTGCTGTAGCTTTTGATAAAGGTCGTCAGACGTTCCGTACTGAAATGTACAGCGAATATAAAGGTAATCGTCCAGATGCACCAGAGGATTTACGCCCTCAATTTAGTCTTATTCAAGATGTATTAAAAGCCTTAGGTATTTGTGTTATTGAAGAAGAAGGCTTTGAAGGGGACGATATCCTAGGATCTTTAAGTAAGAAATTTGGTACATCAGAGATGGCTGTTCAAATCATTACTGGTGACCGCGATAATCTGCAGCTCGTTACAGAGCATAGTCACGTGTTCTTAACTAAAAAAGGTATTTCTGACATGTTAGAGGTTACTCTTGATAACATGGAAGAACTTTATGGCTATGGTCCTGATAAGGTTATCGAAATGAAAGCCCTTATGGGTGATTCCTCTGATAATATTCCAGGTGTACCAGGTGTAGGTGAAAAAACGGCCCTTAAATTAATTACAGAATACGGTAATCTTGAATCTGTATATGATCATATTGAAGATATTTCTGGTAAAAAATTAAAAGAGCGTTTACTAGAGAATAAAGAATTAGCTTTCTTATCCCGTGAGTTGGCTACTATTAAAACAGATATGGATTTATCTTATAAAGTAGAAGACTTTTTACAAAATTTCCATGCCTCTGAAGTACAGCCTTTATTCGAAACCTTGGGATTTACTAAATTAACGCCTCGTATCGTACAAGTAATGGGCGGAGAGGAAGCCGCTTTTGGTGATCCTGGTTCTTTATTTGCTCCACAAGAGGAAATTTCTCTAAATGATTTAACAGATGCTAAGGCTTTAACCTCTGAGTTCTATACAGATAAAACGGTGGCAGTACATGTTGTATTAGATGGTAAAACTCCATTTAGAACAGTTACGAATGCGTATTTATCTAATGGTGATACTATTGTAAAAACAGATGATACTAAAGCTGTATTAGCGGTTTTACAAGGTGCAAATTCCATCGTTACTACTCAAACTAAAGAGATTATTGAAGCCTTTGGTGAAGATGCACCAGCTGAGATTTCTCTATTTAATGATGATAAAACCGCTCGTGTCCATGATATGTCTCTTCTTGCGTACTTGTTAGATCCTACGCGTACCAACTATGGTTATCTATATTTAACGGAACGTTTCTCCGTGCCAAGCATTGCTAGTGGTAGTGTAGATGTAGAATGCGTATCCATGGTGAAAGCTTTACTCGCTATGAACGAAGTAGCTTGTGAATCTGCACGCCGTGAAGAGCTTTGGTCTCTATATGAAACAATTGAGTTGCCATTGATTCATACTTTAGTAGTAATGGAGAAAAATGGTATTTATATTGATACAGAAAAATTAGCTGAAACTACGGCTCGTTTTAAAGAGGAACTAGCGCAAGTACAGCAAGAGATTTACGATATCGCAGGGGAAACTTTCAACATTAACTCGCCTAAACAATTGGGTGTTATCTTGTTTGAAAAGATGAACTTGCCAATCATTAAGAAAACTAAGACTGGCTATTCTACAGATGCAGAAGTACTTGATATGCTTCGTCATGAAAGTCCGATTGTAGAGAAAATCTTGGCATACCGTTCTGTAGCTAAGCTAGTATCTACGTATTGTGAAGGCTTGGCCGTTCTTATTAATGATAAGACTAAACGCATTCACACTACCTTCAATCAAATGGTTACGGCTACAGGACGTCTCAGCTCCTCTGATCCAAACTTACAAAATATTCCTGTCCGTACTGAAAAGGGTAGAGAAATTCGTGCTTTATTCTACCCAGGTACAGGTTACGATACCTTGGTGAGTGCCGATTACTCTCAAATTGAGTTGCGCATCTTAGCTCACTTATCTGGCGATGAAGCATTAATTAAAGCCTTCGTAGAAGGCAAGGATATTCACCGTTTTACTGCGGCAGAGGTACTAGGAAAATCTCAAGAGGACGTTACGAGTGAAGAGCGTTCCCATGCGAAGGCGATTAACTTTGGTATCATTTACGGTATTTCTGACTTTGGCTTGTCTCGTGACCTCGGTATTACACGGGGTGAAGCTAAAAACTATATTGAGCTATACTTTAGCCGTTATCCGAAGGTTAAAGAGTATATGGATCGCATGGTTCAAGAGGCTCATGAAACTGGTAAGGTTCGTACTATGTTCGGTCGTCAACGTGAATTGCCTGATATTAACAGCCGTAACTTTAACCGTCGCTCTTTTGCAGAACGTACGGCAATGAACACACCAATTCAAGGTACTGCGGCAGATATTATTAAGTTGGCTATGAACCAAGTCGAGAAAAAGCTTGAAGAAGGAAACTTTACATCTCGTCTTTTATTACAGGTACATGACGAACTTGTATTAGAAGTAGTGAACTCTGAATTAGAAGCAGTAGAAGAATTATTACGTACTACTATGCAATCTGTTGTGGAGTTACAAGTACCTCTTATTGTAGATGTACATCATGCGGAAAATTGGGCGTTAGTTAAATAATAGTTTTTTAATATTAGTTTATTAAAAATAGAAGGTATATATGTTTAAAATAGGATTAACTGGTGGTATTGCATCGGGCAAGAGTACAGTCCTTACCTATTTTAAGGACAAAGGAATACCTTATATCGATGCAGATATCGTCGCTCGTGAGGTAGTAGAGCCTGGTACTGAAGGTTTAGAAGCAATTGTAGATGCCTTTGGTTCTAATGTATTGCATGATGATGGTACATTAAATCGTGAAGCACTGGGAGCTATTGTCTTTCATAATGAAGAAAAGCGCCGACAACTAAATGACTGTTTGAAAGAACACATTAGAAATCGGATTATGGAACTTACAGCTTATTATGAGTCGAATCGTACAGCTGTTTTAATCTATGACATTCCCTTACTCATAGAAGGTGAATGGTATACCATGATGGATGAGGTGTGGCTCGTTTATGTAAACGAATCAACTCAAATAGAACGTTTGATGAGTCGTAATGGCTTTTCTAAAGAGGATGCTCTAGCTCGCATCAATAGTCAAATGCGACTCGACGATAAACGATCTTTTGCAGATCTAATCATTGATAATAATGGTACGCCTCAGGCTTTGACCGCACAACTAGATACAATTTGGAGTGAGCGTTTAGAGCCGCTTTTACAAAAATCTCAATAATAACAGTAGATGTGTCAAAATTGGTATATAAAAAATAGTATTAAATGGTATAATAAGCCCATGTAATTTAGTATCATATTGTCTATCATTTTCTTATATGCTAGATAATGGTAAATATTATAGTAATTATATGTAGAAAGGGGGATATATGAAACGTGCAACGGCAACGGCGCTGTCTTGCGTCGTACTTGGATGGTTTTATTTTACACATCTAGATGATCCTTTGGCGCGTCAAACCGCGTATCCCTTTAACTATAGAGATGTAGTCATGGCTGCCGCTGAGAAAGAGCAAGTGCCTCCGTCCTTGGTGGCTAGTGTAATCTTGGCTGAAAGTAAATACAAGAACACTGCTGAGTCTGAAACAGGTGCTCTTGGGTTAATGCAACTCATGCCTGATACGGCTCGTTGGGTAGCACAACAAGTTGGCCATGGCAATTATACAGATCGCCAATTAAAAGAACCTACCACTAATATTGAGTTAGGCACTTGGTACTTAGGTTATTTATTAAAGGAATTTAATGGTGACGAAGTACAAGCGTTAGCTGCTTATAATGCAGGTCGTGGCCATGTAGAATCTTGGCTTCAGGAGAATAAGTGGAATGGTATGGCTGATACAATTCCGTTTCCTGAGACGCGTAGCTATGTAAAGGCTGTTTTACAGTATCAAGAAAGATATGAGGCATTGTATGGAAACGATCATTGAAGCTTGTAAAGGCTTAGACTATTCATGGTTGCCTCAAAGTGTTGAAGGTTTTACTTTAGTTACATCTAGTGATAGTGACTATACAGAGTTAGCTAATCGTATTGAAAGTGGAGAAGAGGTTTTACGAGTACCTATTTTCCATTATCAAAACGACTTAGGTTGGCGTTGGTGTGCCTTATATGATAAAGAGGTAGAGGATTATACGGTACATATTGAGATGCCTTTGTTTTCCTTTGTGGATATTTCCTTTGTAAGAGCTGATTTAGAATCCTTTTGGAACTGTCTTAAGGAACGATGTGTGAAGGGCTTAACAAATATGTTAATCGAACCATCTAATAATTTTACCTTTACTTATCGTCGCAGAGGAATTCCTACATGGGACTTCTCCGAAGTTATGCCTGAAGAGTTAGAAGGCTTTGTTCGAGATATTGATCCTGCTCACGGAATTCGCATGATTAATGGTTCTTTTATCATTGGTGAATACCGTAAAATGGATGAATGTACAGGTTTATTATTGTATTATAATGAGTTGCGCGATGAATATTTTGCAGAACTCCGCTATAAAAGCTATCCAGAAATCGATCATCATTTAGACGCTAAAAATCTAGATGGTTTAGCTGACGTATTGTGTGAACATTTAGGCCCTATATTAAAAGGCTTAAATGACCGTGTTGATTAATTAGGATAGATTTGACTATGCTGTTATTGTAGTCATTTTAGGGTTTTATAAAATGACTTATGTGGTATTGGTTTCTTAAATGCCCATCAGAAAGCGTAGAATTTGTATATACACTGTAAATGTGATATACTATATATGACTTTTATATAAATCTTTTAAAAGAGTGGGCTTATGTCCACTCTTTCATTTATGATTAGCCTAATTTTAAGGTGAATGAATCAAGAGATATATACAAGATGTTGTAATGAAGGAGGCGATGGCTATGAAGAGAGAAGCAGTGGAGGAATTTGTATCCTCTGTAGTTGAAGGTATAATAGCCGGCACCGATATGGAACTCGTTGATGTAGACTATGTGCGCGAACGCGATTGGTATTTGCGCGTCTATCTCGACAAACCAGGTGGTGTAGATTTGGATGATTGTCAGTTGGTGAGCGAAAAATTAAGTGCTGTCCTCGACGAAAAAGATCCAATTACGGAAAACTATTTATTGGAAGTATCTTCTCCAGGCTTAGATCGAGTTCTTAAGAAGGATAAGGATTTGATTCGCTATAATGGCCGAGACGTAGATATTCAGTTATTTAAACCTGTTAATGGCAGTAAGCAATTTACTGGTGCCTTACAAGGTTTTACGGATACAACTATCGACTTTACTATTAATGGTGAAAGCATGACATTTGAACGTTCTGCTATTGCACAAATTCGATTACATCTTGATTTTTAATATATGGAGGCATACGAGTGAGTCAAGAATTAATTCAAGCGGTAATGGTACTTACAAAGCAAAAAGGTTTTGCTCCTGAGGTTATCTTTGAATCCTTAGAGGCTGCATTATTGCAAGCATATCGCAAAGAACCAACATCTAACCCAGATGCGTACGTTGTGATTGACCGCGAAACAGGCGTTTATAAAGTAATGGCAAAAAAACAAGTAGTAGAAACTGTGGAATTACCTGAAACAGAAATCAGCTTGCTTGATGCTCGCAAAAAAGATAAACGTTTTGAGATTGGTGACGTAGTAGAAGTAGATGTAACTCCTGCCAACTTTGGTCGTAGCGCTGCCCATACTGCAAAACAAATGCTCATTCAACGTTTGAAAGAGGCTGAGCGCAGCGTAGTATACGAAGAATACTATAGCCGCGAAGGTGATATCATCACTGGCGTCATTACTCGCGTAGAAGGTAAAAACGTATTTATTGATCTTGGTAAAACAGAAGCAATCTTACCACCAACAGAGCAAATTGCTACTGAAACATATCGTGAAGGGGATCGCATTAAGTGCTATATCGTAGAGGTTAAGAAAACTACGAAAGGCCCTCAAATCATGATTTCCCGTACACATCCAGGCTTATTAAAACGTCTCTTTGAATTAGAAGTGCCAGAAATCTTTGAAGGCGTTGTGGAGCTTAAATCTGTAGCTCGTGAGCCAGGTATGCGCTCTAAAATCGCCGTATATAGCCGTGATGAAAATGTTGATCCTGTAGGTGCTTGCGTAGGTCCTAAAGGTCAACGTGTACAACATATCGTTGATGAATTACACGATGAAAAAATTGACATTGTTAAATGGGATGAAGATCCAGCAATTTACATTGCTAACTCCTTAAGCCCTGCGAAGGTTATATCTGTAGATGTAAGCGAAGAAGAAAAATCTTCTTACGTAGTAGTACCTGACTACCAATTATCTTTAGCAATTGGTAAAGCTGGTCAAAATGCTCGTTTAGCGGCGAAGTTAACAAACTGGAAAATCGATATTAAAAGCGAAACTCAAGCTGCTGAAGAACCTTTCACAGGTTTTGGCAACGCTGAGGAAGGTGAATAGTCATGAAACCGAAATCCCAACCTATGCGAACTTGTGTAGGATGTGGTGAGCCTAAGGCTAAACGTGAATTGATTCGCGTAGCTTTGAGCCCAGATGGTAACATCAGTATTGATCGCACTGGTAAAGCACCAGGACGTGGAGCCTATCTATGTGAATCCATGTCGTGCTTTGAGCAAGCCTATAAGGCAAAACGATTAGAACGGTCATTAAAGCATGGTGTATCGAAAGAGATATACGAAGCATTACAACGTGATTTACAAGAGAATGAGTAATCACTGATATACATGAATGAAGATAAAATTTTGAATCTCTTAGGGTTAGCACAACGAGCAGGTAAAGTTATTTCCGGTGATTTCATCGTAGAAAAGGCTATAAAGAGAAAGGAACCGAAATTGGTACTTCTCGCTGGTGACTGTGCAGCCAACAATGAAAAGAAATATACTCAATTAGCAGAGACACATCAGATTCCACTTCATAGTATTGCCAATAAAGAGGCGTTAGGAACGGCCATTGGTAAAGAAGTTAGGGTAGTAGTTGCCGTACTAGATGATGGATTTGCAAAGGCAATATTAAAAGAGATTGATCGATAATAAGGGGGTATGTAGATGTCCAAAAAGCGCGTCCATGAAATCGCCAAAGAGTTCGGCGTAGAAAGTAAGCAGGTTATTTCTATTTTGCAACAACATAATGTAAATGTTACGAAAGCAGTTAATTCTGTAGATGATTCCGGTTATGAAATTGTAAAAAAACAATTGAGTAAGAAATCTGAAGCACCTAAAGTAGCACAAAAAACAGAACAAAAAGTAGAACAAAAATCTGCTCCAACTGCAGCTCATAAACAAGAAGCTGCGCCACATAAACAACAACATCCAAATCGTTCTAAGGAACAGAAAAAGGATAATCGTAAACAAGGTGGTCAAAAACAAGACGATCAATCTAAACAAAACGACCACAAAAAAGGCAATGTACGTCACGTACAAATTTCTGAGCCTACACGTAAATCCGATGGTAACCAACATGGTGGTGACCGCGCTAATAACCGCCCTAATAACAATAATAACCGCAATAATGACAACCGCAATAATAACGGTCGTCCTAATGATGCGCGTAATAACGACAATCGCAATAACGATAACCGTAATAGCGACAACCGCAACAACGATAATCGCAATTCTAATAACAATGATCGCCGTAACAAGAAAAATAAAAAAGGTGGCAACAATCGCCCTCAATCCTTGTTATCTACATCTATGCAAAAGAAAAAGAATCGCGTAAAACATCGTAATGAACAGTACTTACAACAAAAAGCTGAGGCTGAACGTAAGGCTGAAGCAGCGATTGCCACAGAAATTGAATTGTCTGGTTCTTTAACTGTTAAAGAACTAGCTGAAAAAATGGGCCGAGAAGTATCTGAAATTATCAAAAAATTGATGCTTTTAGGTGTAATGGCAAGTATTAACCAAGAGGTTGATGTTGATACAGCTACAATCGTAGCAGAAGAATTTGGTGTAACTGTAACTGAAGTAGAACCTGAAGAGGATCCTACTGATATTATCGAAATTGAAGATGCACCAGAAACATTAAAACCTCGTCCACCAGTAGTTACTATCATGGGTCACGTTGACCATGGTAAAACATCCTTATTGGACGTAATTCGTCAAACTAACGTAACGGCTGGCGAAGCTGGCGGTATCACTCAACATATCGGTGCATACCAAGTTCGTTATAATGATAATAAAATTACATTCCTTGATACTCCTGGCCATGAAGCGTTTACTGCTATGCGTCTACGCGGTGCGAAATCCACGGATATTGCAGTTCTTGTAGTAGCTGCTGACGACGGTGTAATGCCACAAACTATCGAGGCTATTAACCATGCTAAATCTGCAGATGTACCTATTATCGTAGCCATTAATAAAATGGATAAACCAGGTGCTAACCCAGATCATGTTAAACAACAATTGTCTGAACATGGCCTTTTACCAGAAGAATGGGGCGGCGATGTAATCATGGTTCCTGTATCTGCTAAACAAAAACAAGGTATCGACGACTTGCTCGAAAATATCTTGCTCGTAGCAGAAGTTATGGAATTGAAAGCTAACCCTAACCGTAAAGCTTATGGCGTAGTTATCGAGGCTCAACTTGATAAAGGCCGTGGTGCTGTATGTACCGTATTAGTACAAAAAGGTTCCCTTCGTGTAGGTGACACAGTTCTTGCTGGTACTGCATACGGTAAAGTTCGCGCTATGACAAATGAACGTGGCGAAAAAGTAAAAGTAGCTCGTCCATCTATGCCAGTAGAAATCTTGGGCTTCTCCGAAGTTCCACAAGCTGGTGAAATCATCAATGGTATGGATGATAACGAAGCACGTGCAATCGCTGAAAAGCGTATTGCAAAACAACGCGTTCAAGAATTACAAGCAACTCACAAAGTTACATTGGATGATATTTTTAACCAAATTCAACAAGGTGAGTTAAAAGACCTTAACATCATCATCAAAGCTGACGTTCAAGGTTCTGTAGAAGCATTGCGTCAATCTTTAGAAGGTATTAAAAACCCTGAAGTTCGTATTGTTATCGTCCATGCTGCAGTAGGTGCTATCAACGAATCCGATATCATGTTGGCTTCTGCATCTAATGCAATCGTAATGGGCTTCAACGTACGTCCTGATGCTAATGTTCGCCGCGCTGCGGAAAATGAAAAAGTTGACCTTCGTACATATCGCGTAATCTATGATGCTATCAACGATGTTGAGTCTGCTATGCGTGGTATGTTAGCACCTCAATTCAAAGAGGTTATCGTTGGTCGTGCTGAAGTACGTCAAGTAATCTCTACACCTAAAGCAATTGTTGCTGGTTCTTATGTAACTGAAGGTCGTATTACTAACGACTCTGAAGTACGTTTGATCCGTGATGGCATCGTCGTATTTGAAGGTAAGGTTGACTCCTTACGCCGCTTCAAAGACGAAGTGAAAGAGGTTAAAACATCCTTCGAATGTGGTATTTCCTTGGAAGGTTACCGCGATGTGAAGGAAGGCGACGTTATCGAAGCATACTTAATGGAAGAAATTGCACCTCAATTCTAGGAGGTTTATATGAGTGACGTTCGTGTCAGAAAATTACAAGAATTTATCAAACAAGAGGTAAGTCAAATGTTGATGCGCGGGTTGAAGGACCCTCGCATCGGCTTTACTACGATCACTGATGTTCATGTAACAGGTGATTTACGAGAAGCTACGATTTATGTTTCCTTGTTTGGTTCTGATAAGGAAAAACAAGATACCCTTATCGCATTAAAGCATGCAGCTGGTCATATTCGTACTGAGCTTGGCAAAGTACTTAAATTGCGCCATATTCCTTCTATCACTTTTGATAAGGATACGTCTTTAGACTATAGCATGCATATCGAATCCCTATTGAATGAAATCAAAAAGGACGAAGAAACAAATTAACACAAAGGATACAGAACATGAGTAAGATTACTATTAATCAATTACATATGGCTCTGTGTGAAGCTAATTCTATTATGCTAACCGTCCATGTTAGACCTGATGGCGATGCTATCGGGTCCATGGTGGCCTTTTACGAAGCCCTTATAGGACAAGGTAAAACTGTATATATGGTAGTGGATGATGTAGTTCCTGAGAAATACTCATTCTTACGATATACGGACCACATCCATGATGTAGCGTACTTTGAAACTAATCCAGTTGACATTGATATGCTTATGGTTTTGGATGCTAGCACGTATGAGCGAATTGGCAAAGTAGGTGCACTCTGGAGTGCACCTATTTTTAATATAGACCACCATATTTCCAATACGGAATTTGCTGATCATCTATATTTGAAGCCAGAATTTGCTGCTACAGGTGAAATTGTTACGGACTTATGTACGAAATGGAATTGGCCTATCACCGAGTCGATGGGCACCGCATTATATATGGCGATTGCTACAGATTGTGGGTTCTTTAAATTTAGTAACACCACAGCGAATACCCTTGAAATGGCTGCTAAATGTGTAGCCGCAGGGGCTAGACCAAATGTTATTTCTGAAACGATTGAGGCCGTATCTGCTAGTCGTCTTGAATTAACTAAACAAGTTATGCAAACTATTGAGTTCCACAAGAATAATACAGTAGCGACCATTGATTTGAATCGAGAAGCTATGAATATTCTTGGAGATGATACAGATGGTTTTGTAGATATTATTAGAAACGTCGATACTGTTGATGTAGCCATTTTATTAAAAGCTGAAGCCGATGATAGAACTCGTGTTAGTTTACGTTCTAAAGGCATTGATGTAAACGCAGTAGCCAGTCACTTTGGTGGAGGCGGTCATATTCGTGCTTCTGGTTGCACTATTAATCTACCGTTAGAAAAGGCAAAACAAGCTCTTATTGAGGTAATTAAGTAATGGATGGCATTTTACCATTTTTAAAACCGCCTGGTATTACAAGTCATGATGCTGTAGCCATTTGTCGTCGTATTTTAAAAGAAAAGCGCATTGGTCATAGCGGTACACTTGATCCGATGGCTTATGGTGTATTACCTATATTTCTTGGTAAGGCTACACGCCTTATAGAGTATACTGAAGGTTTTGATAAAACCTATGTAGCTGAATGTAAATTTGGAACTTTTACAGATACTGAAGATAGCTCTGGACAACCTGTATTACCTGATACAGATATGGTGTTGCGTGACGGTGTTGTATTGAATGAATCTATTCAGTTTTCTGAGCTCTCCGGATCTATGCTTAAGCCAACATTTGATGAATTGGTTAATACCTTGAATACCTTTGTAGGCGTTCAAGATCAGAGGCCATCTAAGTATTCTGCGATTAAAGTAAATGGTATTCGAGCTTATGAATATGCACGAAAAGGGATCCCTGTAGAGTTGCCATTACGTCAAATTCATATTAAACACATTGAATTAATAGCCTATGGATTCCCATACTTTACGGTTCGCGTTACTTGCTCAGGCGGGACTTATATTCGTTCGTTATTACGCGATATTTGTATTTCTCTAGGCATACCAGGAACTATGACATCTTTAGCACGTACTCAAGTGGGACCTTTTGCTATCGATTCCGCAAAAATAGCGGAAGAGTTAATGTTACATGGTGAAAGCCTTTTACTACCAACAGAAGCGGCGGTATCTCATCTTTCACAAGTGACTGTAAATAGTGTACAATTAAAGATGATGGTGCAAGGCAAGGAGTTGCCTATTAATAGTGAATTTTCTTTCACTGAGCCAGATAATTTGTATAGAGCCTATGGACCGCATGGTTTTATTGGTATTATGAAACGAACAAACCACTCCTTAAAGGTGGAAAAAAATATTTTTATTGAAGGATAAGTATGAAGCAAATACATTCGTTTGATGAACTACGTCAAATCAAAGATACAAAAGTATATGCCCTTGGTACCTTTGATGGCATTCATCGAGGTCATCAACGAGTTATACGTAAGGCTGTTGAGGAGGCTGCATCAGTTAATGGTGTTAGTATCATCATAACCTTTGAACATCATCCGTTGACGATACTACATCCAGAACGGGTACCTAAACGGTTGATACAAGAAGACGTTTTGAATACAGTCATTGAAAGCCTCCAGGTGGATTATATTTTGCGATTACCGATGACTGAAGCATTGCTTAACATGTGTGCTGATGAGTTTTTAGATGCCCTTTGTAAAGATACTAATGTGGAAGCTATCGTCGTTGGTGAGAATTTCACATTCGGTGCTAAAGGGCTAGGTAATCCTGAATATATGAAACAAGTATTGGCAGATAAGGCGATACAAGTTTTAGTTCAGCCTTTATTGCCTTGTGATGGACTTAGTACTCCTATTTCGAGTACTGAAATTAGAAAAGCTATTCGAGAAGGCCGTCTAGAAGATGCCACTCATTGGCTTGGTCGACCATTCCAGTTTAAAGGTACTGTAATAAAAGGTGATCAACGGGGACGTACATTAGGATTCCCTACATTAAATTTATTGCTTCCTAATGAAATGGCTACACCTCCAGATGGAGTATATGCTAATCGTGTATGCATTGATGGCATTTGGTATGATGGGGTAGGTAATGTTGGAGACAATCCTACATTTAAAAACCAGTACCATAGATGTGAAGTACACGTGTTTGACTTTGATCAAGATATATATGGAAAAGAAGTAATCGTACAATTTATTTCCTATCTTAGAGGAGAAGTTAAATTTAATAACTTACAAGATCTTATCGATCAAATGAAGGTAGATGAAGAACAGGCGTTAGCTATTTTAGCTAAAGCATAATAAGGGGGTTCTCATGGATATTAAAGAAGCTCGCAAACAAATTGACAGTATTGATACTGTTTTAGTCAGTGAATTTGAAAAAAGACTATCCTTAATTAAAGAAATTGGCAAATATAAAGATGAACATCATTTGCCACTCGTCGATGAAGAACGGGATGCAAGTATCATTGCTATGCATCGTTCTAACTGCAAAGATGAGTCTTTAGCGAACTATGTAGAAAATTATATGAAAACTGTTGTTTCCATGAGTAACGATTTCTTAAAAGAAAATATGCATAAACATATTTTCCTCATTGGGATGCCTGGTGCAGGTAAGACTACAGTAGGTAAGGTTCTTGCTAAAGAATTAGGTAGAGACTTCTTCGATTTAGATCAAACAATCCAAAATAAGGTTGGTAAATCTGTACAAAATATTTATATTCACGATGGTAAAGATGCTTTCACTGAATACGAATATACTACAATCAAAGAATTGATTCACAATAAACCATCTGTTATTGCTACAGGTGGTGGTACAGTTACTTATGATAAAACTGTAAACTTAATGCGCAATAACGGTCTTGTTGTATTCGTTAATCGCGATGTAAATCATATTCTAGATGATTTGGATCTTGAAATTCGCCCACTTGTAAAAGAAAGTATTGAGTATATATTTAATGTATACGAAGAACGATACCCATTATACGAAGAAGTGGCGCATATCAAAATTGGTAACGAAGGTAGCATTACCGATGCGGTGCAAGAAATTATTGAAGCCTTGCCTAATACGGAGAAATAATGGACGCCATACGAGGATTTGTATACCGAACTATATATGAGAATACACAGCGTACATATTGCGTTTTTATCCTCAAAGATTATAATGAGGAATACATTACTTGTACCGGCAAATTCGAGTCTCCTAAAGAAGGGGAAGATATTGAAGTACGAGGCCGCTATGTAGAGCATGAAAAGTATGGTCGCCAATTTGATGCGAGCAGTGTGGAAAAGTTAAAGCCCGATAATATGGGCGCTGCTAAAACGTATTTACTAAACCTAGGTATAAAAGGATTTGGTGAGAAATCTGTAGAGAAGGTTCTCGACTATTTTGGCATTCGTATTTTAGAAATTTTACGACAGGAACGTCCTGAAGAAATTAAGGATGTTCCTGGTCTTCGAAAAAGTGTTAAGGATGAACTATTTAATACATTACTTGGTGAAGGGATTTTATCCGATTTAAATCACTTTTTTGAAAGTCACCATATTTCTTCTAAATGGAGTCGAACTGTATATACTTATTACGGTGTTCAGTCGGTAGCTGTTATAGAGGATAACCCTTATACTTTGTTGCGTGTTGCACCAGATATGCTCTTTGGTACGGCTGATACACTGGCGGAACATTTAGGTATTACTGGCAGTGATTCTCGCCGTTTAGAGGCTGGTTTAGAATGGATTTTACGCAGTTTAGATAATCAAGGTCATACATGCTTGCCTGTAGATCAACTTATAGGTCGGTTAGATGATCTTTTACAAACTGATGTAGATGATATTGCTAACTTTATTGAAAGTCTTTTAGAGCAAGGTGCACTGTATAGCACGTATTACGAAGATATTTTATATATCTATCCTCCAGAAATGTATGTTTCTGAAGTGGAAGGTGTGCACTATACTCGGGAATTTTTATTAGAAGCAGATCCAATTGCTTTAGATATTCTAAGCTTTATAGAAAAGTTTGAGCAAGATAACCAAATTACCTTTGGCGATGCTCAAAAAGAGGCTATTCAGCTTTCTTTCTTTGAGAAGTTTTCCCTCATAACTGGTGGTCCTGGTACGGGCAAAACAACGATTATTAAGGCTTTAGTAAAAGGGTTCCAACTTGGTGGATTAGGTCGTATTATCTTATGTGCTCCTACGGGGCGTGCTGCGAAACGACTTACAGAGGCAACGGAGTTTGAAGCTACTACGATACATAGATTATTAGTACCTGTTCAAGGTAGTGATTCCTATGATTTTACTAAGAACGAGGATGATCCATTAGATATAGATGTTATTATTATCGATGAAGCATCTATGCTCAATGTTCGTCTATTCTATTCATTAATGGCCGCGATTCCTAAAGAGGCCCATGTTATTATTGTAGGCGACGTGGATCAATTGCCACCTATTGGGGCTGGTTTTGTATTAAAAGATTTGCTTGATAGTGATTGCGTACCTTATACGCGACTCAATCAGATTTATCGTCAAAGTTCGGGTAATACTATCGTTGAAAGCGCTTATGCTATCAATCGTGGGGAAATGCCGAACCTAGATGGTGTGAGTGAAGAGTTTTCTTTTATTCCCGTTAAATCCTATGACATGATGATGAAAGCCATCATCGATGTATATAAACGAGAACAGGAATATGTAGAGGATGAATTAGATATTCAGATCATTTCTCCTATGCGTCGTGGTGAAGCCGGTAGTACCTTGATATCTCAATATGTACAACAAGCTGTTAATCCACCGGATAGCTATAAAGGGGAAGCACGTGTAAATGGTATTACTTATCGCGTTGGTGATAAGGTTATTCAAATCCTAAATGACTATGAGTTAGAGGTTTTCAATGGTGAAATTGGTGTAATTTACGCCATTACACGAACGGACATTTGTATCCGATTTATCCATAAAGAGGTTCGTCTACCTATCGATGAAGCACATATGATTATGCCAGCCTATGCTATTACGGTTCATAAAAGCCAAGGTAGTGAGTATGGCGTAGTTATTATTCCATTTGTCCCTAGATATGGTGGTATGTTACAACGCAACTTGTTGTATACTGCTGTTACCCGAGCAAAACGAAAAGTTATTATCGTTGGTACTACTAGTGCTGTTGAACGTGCCGTACGTACCGTTAATGGTGATGAACGATATACATTGTTTAAAGAACGACTACAAGGGAGATGTGATTCTTAAATGAGTCTTTTGGATTTCCTATTTCCACCTGTTTGTCCTCACTGTGGGGCTCCTGTAGCAACACAAGGTGATTGGTGTAAAACTTGTTTTACAGATCTATTACATATTCGTCATGTGCCACATAAATTTTTACATCATGTAGATGATGTATGTGTGCTAGCTGAATATCGTGGTGGTCTAAAGTCTATGATTTACGATGTAAAATTTAATGAAAAAAAGGAGCAGTCCAAAGGGGCTGCTCCTTTTTTAGCGTCGTACAACTTTTACATGAAATATAATACATTTAATATACTTAGTCATAATTGTAAAACCGTATATGACTATATTGTACCTGTACCGTCTAGTGTGAAAAAAATAAATAAGAGGGGATATAATCAAGTTGATTTATTTTTCAGTCATTGGGCCAAGTCCTTACAAAACATCGATAATAAGCATTTTATTTGGTTAGATTGTATATATAAATTTGATACTTCAAACGATATGTGGGCTTTAACAAATAAGGAGAGACATCAAAATATTGATGATGCCTTTGTCGTAAAAGCTGAGTATAAGCATATGGAATTGGCTAATAAAAATATTTTAATTGTTGATGATATTTATACGACAGGCGCAACAATTGAGGCTGTAACTAAGGTGTTGAGGTCGTATAAACCTCTTAAAATTGATGCCTTAACATTAGCTAGTGGTAGTTTTTAAATTTCCACCAAAAAAGCGTCCACCTTATGGTGAACGCTTAGTAAGTCTATTAGCCAAGAACATCAATAAAAGCTTTTACTACATCTGGATCGAAAAGGGAACCGGATGCACTGAAGAGTTCTTCTTTTGCTTTAGCTTTAGTTTTTGCCCAAAACTCGGTAGAAGGATTCACTGTTGTATCATAGTAATCGGCAACAGCAATAATTCGAGCTCCTAATGGAATGTTAGCACCTCGTAGATGTTTTGGATAACCAGAGCCATCCCATTTTTCGTGGTGGTAACGAATATAAGGCAAGATTTGTTGGCAGCAAGGGTAGTTTTCGATCATATTGGCGCCACTTGCAGCATGTTGCTTATACTTGGACATTTCTTGCTTATTTAGATATGGAGATTTTTGAATTAATGCATTAGGTACCATTAATAGCCCTACATCATGAAGTAAAGCTGCGTGACGAATTTGTTCAATTTCATTTAATGGTAAGCCCATTTTAGCAGCAATACTAACTGCATAGTTTGAAACTTGGATAGAATGAGTATAGAGATGATAGCTTTTCATTTGTATCATCTGCAAAAGCTGAGCGCTTATTGCTTCTAAACTGTCCTTTTCCAGTTCATACAACCCAGATGGTTGCATCAATGATAACATAAACATAATAAACCCCTCTAACTAACGTACAGAACATTTGGTACAACCCCTCGTACTTATGTTCATATCGTACAACTTTAGGCCGTTCTAATTTAACAGTATACAAATTATACACCATAAATTATGTTTTGTGTATGACACGTATGTTCTTGCATACATGTTGTATTCATATTTGGCATACTAAAATGAATTGACTTTTTGAGAATACACTAGATATAGTACCTTGAAAAAATAATTTTAGAATTATTAAAATAATATGAAGAATTTTTTAGGTTTTCTATTCCAATTTTCTATACATCAAGAAATAGGGGTTGCAAAAAATATTCTCATTGGTCTGAGAACTCATCGTTATTATGTTTGGCTTTTGATTTATACCATCTATTTTCATTACTAGATTTGTTATTATACTATTGTAGGTTTATATATTATATACTATATGCTACCTATATAATTATCTTTTACCTAGACATGAATACTCTTATTCTTTATAATACGTCTATACGGGTCTGTGGTTGAAAGTCGATGCCAGTCGCAGGCAAAACGATCCACATAAGCAGTCTAAGCGACTGTGAGCATGGTGCGGCTTAGGTGTAAGTCCTGCCGGTTAAACCGAGAGGGGTAGTAGTGGGGAGTCTCAGACTTATGAGCGAACCCTCCAGCAGGCGA
This sequence comes from Veillonella sp. oral taxon 158, assembly GCF_018376515.1. Classification (NCBI taxonomy): domain Bacteria; kingdom Bacillati; phylum Bacillota; class Negativicutes; order Veillonellales; family Veillonellaceae; genus Veillonella; species Veillonella sp. oral taxon 158. The sequence goes on from NZ_JAHABE010000001.1 coordinate 138,740, forward strand.
GTGTGGGGGCAAAGACCAGGTCAGCCGTATACGGGCACATGAGGCTTTTCTCATGTGCTTTTTTCTTTTTATACATTTGTATATTCAAGAATCTATAGAAATCCACTACCTATGGGAAAGTTTCTATACATGGCTGTAATATTTATACATTACATGTATAAAATAAAAATATAGATATAGGAATTTTGCGATATTTTGGAATTTTTTATACAAATTTATTGACATAATTATACTAACTATATATACTGTTATAAAGTAGTAGTAAGTTAGAATGATGAGGTTCATAATATGATAAATAGCAAGTTGAAAAAATTAATTGTTGGCAGTTGTATGTTAGTTATGGCAGGTTCTTTAGTTGGTGGTTGTGGTTCTTCTAGTCAAACAACATCTAATAAACTTGTAGTAGGTACTAATGCAACATTTGTTCCATTTGAATTTAAGGATGAAAAAACTCAAGACTATACAGGTTTTGACATTGAATTAATCCGCGCTATTGGTAAACGTATTAATAAAGATGTAGAGCTTAAAAATATAGCTTTTGATGCTTTGATTCCAGCTTTGAATACTCGTGATATCGATGTTGCTGCATCTGGTATGACTATTACAAAAGCTAGAAGTGAAAAGGTATTATTCTCTTCTCCTTATTATGAAAATGCATTAGCAGTAGTTTATAAAGATGGTACAGCTGTGAACTCTCTAGATGATTTGAAAGGTAAAAAAATTGCCGCTCAATTGGGGACTACTGGAGCAGATCTTGCACATAAAATTGAAGGTACTGCAGTAAAAGAATTTGACCATAGTAATGAAGCTTTGTTAGAATTACAAAATGGTGGTGTTGATGCAACTGTAATTGATTTACCTGTTGCACAGTATTACAGCACTAAGCATCCTGACCAACACATCAAATTTATGGCATATCCAAATACAAAAGAATATTTGGGCTTAGCAATGAATAAAGATAATAAAGCGTTGCAAGAACAAATTAATAAAGCAATTGCCGATATGAAGGCAGACGGTGAATTTAATACATTATATAAAAAATGGTTCAATGTAGATGCACCTGCTGATATGCCAGTGGTTTTAGAATTTAAATAATAGGAGAGATTATGAGTTTTAATTGGGGGTTAATTGCGGATAATTTGCCGCTTTTATTACAAGGTGCACTTGTGACCGTAGAAATTACAGCTATGTCTGTAGGCTGTGGTTTCTTTATCGGTTTGTTAGTATCTTTAGCTAATTTATCTAAATTTAGTTTAGTTAGATTACTAGCCAAATGTTATGTAGATATCATTCGTGGTACACCACTTTTGGTACAAATTTTCTTGATTTATTTTGCTTTACCAATGATTACAGGTCAACGTATCGATCCGTTTATTGCAGCTGTTACGGCATGTAGTATTAACTCTGGTGCATATGTGTCTGAAATTTTCCGTGCTGGTATTCAGTCTATTGATAAAGGTCAAATGGAGGCTGGTAGATCTCTTGGTTTAACTTGGGGTCAAACAATGCGTTATATTATTATGCCTCAAGCTTTCAAAGCAATTATTCCACCATTAGGTAATGAATTTATTGCCATGTTGAAAGATTCCTCTTTGGTTTCTGTTATCGGCTTCGAAGAGTTGACACGTCGTGGTCAATTAATTATTGCTAAAACCTATGCATCCTTTGAAATCTGGGGTACAGTTGCCGTTATTTATCTTATTATGACGGTGACAATCTCACAATTAGTTGGATATCTTGAAAGGAAATATAGCATTAAATGATTAAATTAGAAAATGTACATAAATCCTTTGGTAAAAATGAAGTACTAAAAGGTATCAACCTACATATTAAACAAGGTCAAGTAGTTGTAATTATTGGGCCATCTGGTTCTGGTAAAAGTACTGTACTACGTACTATGAATTATTTAGAAGAACCTACATCTGGTAAGGTTATCGTTGATGGCATGGATCTATCTGATAAGAAAAAATTAAATGAAGTACGTGCTGAAGTGGGTATGGTTTTCCAAAACTTTAATTTATTTCCACATATGACCGTGATGGACAACTTAACATTGGCACAAACTAAGGTTCGTAAAACATCTACTGATGAGGCTAAAAAAATTGGTCAAGCTTTACTTGATCGAGTTGGATTAGGTGATAAAGCTAATGCATATCCTGATTCTTTATCTGGCGGTCAAAAGCAGCGTGTTGCTATTGCTCGTGCTTTGGCTATGAAACCTAAAGTAATGCTATTTGATGAACCAACATCTGCTCTTGATCCTGAAATGGTTAGTGAAGTTCTGGATGTAATGAAGTCTCTTGCAGAAGATGGCATGACGATGGTTATTGTTACTCATGAAATGGGCTTTGCCAAAAAAGTAGCGGATAGAGTGTTATTTGTTGATGGTGGTTTGATCTTAGAAGATGATACACCAGAACGTGTATTTGACTCACCAACAAATGAAAGAACAAAATCTTTCTTGGATAAAATTCTATTAGATTAATTTATAAAATTATAGGAAGTAAACTCTAGAAATAGAGCTTGCTTCCTATTTTTTTATATTTTTAAAGTGAACTTTTTTTGTTCATATTAAATTTCATAATATATGTATTGCTATATATCTATTAATATATTTTATAGCACGGTGTGAAATGAATTGACTATTAAGAATATGTATAAGGTTTTCGCACAAATATTAATCTAAAAAATGCGATTATGGCTATAAATATTTGTGATATAACAATAATTTATACAGCCTTTTTGTGAAGTGATAATTTTTAATTCATATATTATTATGATTATAAAATTATGTTATAAATTTATAGGTTGTTCGTAATTATTTATAATACTGATAAATAAAGGGTTTTTTGATGGTTAGGAGAGACGTATTCTCAAGTATTAATATTTGTATATTCATTAAAAATGTTGATATTATTGTTTGATATTTTATACATGCTGTGTTATGATACAGATATAGAGCAAGACAGTAAGACAATAAATATATTTTTAGGAGGAAATTACCATGTTAGGTAAAGTAAAATGGTTCAGCGCAGAAAAAGGTTATGGTTTTATCGAACGTGAAGACGGTAGCGATGTATTCGTACACTACTCTGCGATCCAAGACGAAGGCTTCAAATCTTTGACAGAAGGTCAAAATGTTGAATTTGATATCGTTGATGGTAACCGTGGACCTCAAGCTGCTAACGTTGTTAAAGCGTAATCACATACAAAATTATTCATAATAACAACATATAACAAAACCTCGACATAGTATTATGTCGGGGTTTTTGATTTTTTGTGGTAAAAAAATATACATATTTCTATAAAAAAATATAAAATTTTTATAGAAAAAAGAGGAGTTTTATAGGTAGATGTAGAAATACTAAATATAACACGAGAGATAAGGTTACATGATACCACACACTCGTATCTCGTGGATGATTTTTAGAAAGGGTGTTGACTTATGAAAGTAGCAATCAGAGGAAAAAACATTGAAGTGACAGATGCTTTAAGAGCATACATCGAGAAAAGATTGAGCAAATTAACTCGTTACTTCGATGATGAGTTAGATGCACAAGCGGTTCTATCCGTTGTTAAAGATAAGTCCACAATTGAGCTTACATGCTTCGTTGATAAAATTGTTCTTCGTGGTGTAGAAACTAACGATGATATGTATGCTGCTATTGATTTAGTAATAGATAAAATCGTTCGCCAAATTCATAAACATAAAACTCGTTTAGCTAAACGTTTCAAAAAACAAGAAGCGTTCCATCCAGAAGTGTTGGCAGCTCCTGTGGAAGAAGAAACTATCGAAGTTGTAAAACGCAAACACTTTGCAGTACGCCCAATGGATGTAGAAGAAGCAATCTTGCAAATGAATCTTATTGGTCATGACTTCTTTATGTTCTTCAATGCTGAAACTGAAGCAATGAACGTTGTATATCGTAGACATGATGGTTTCTATGGTTTAATTGAACCAGAACTTCAATAACCTATAATGTCGGCTGAACTTAATCCTAACTCCTTTCTACTTTTAATCAGCCGATTATTATACTAAGGTGGATGACCGTTTTGAGTCATCCACCTTTTTTGTAAAAAATACTATAAATAATCGTGAAATGCCTTGAATTCTTTGACTATTCAAGGCTTTTTCGTTATAATAAATTAGATAAAATAATGTAAGATGTCCTGTAGAGGAGTGATTTGTTTGTTAGGCTTTTTACAAAGGCTATTAGGCAATAACAACGCTAAAGAAATCAAAAAAATGCGTGCTATTGCTGATCATATTAATGAAATTGAACCAAACTATGTTAAATTAAGTGATGCTAACTTAGTGGCTAAAACCGATGAGTTTAAACGTCGTTTGCAAAAAGGGGAAACGTTGGACGACCTATTGCCAGAAGCATTTGCTGTAGTTCGTGAAGCATCTAAACGCGTATTGGGTATGCGTCATTTTGACGTACAGTTAATGGGTGGTATTTGCCTGCATAATGGTAATATTGCTGAAATGCGTACTGGTGAAGGTAAAACATTAGTTGCTACATTGCCAGTATATCTTAATGCGTTGACAGGTAAGGGCGTGCACGTAGTTACAGTAAATGATTATTTGGCTACTCGTGACAGCGAGCAAATGGGTCGTTTATATAATTTCTTAGGTCTTTCCACAGGTCTTATTGTAGCTAATCTCGACTTTAACCAACGTAGAGAAGCATATGCATGTGATATTACATATGGTACAAATAACGAGTTTGGCTTTGACTATTTGCGCGATAACATGGTTACTGATGTACTTCAAATGGTACAACGTCCACTAAATTATGCTATTGTCGATGAAGTTGACTCTATCTTGATCGATGAAGCAAGAACTCCGTTAATTATTTCTGGTCCTGGTCAACGTTCCACAGATAATTATTATAAACTTGCTAAAATTGTTCCTCATCTTGTAAGAGATGAAGACTATATCATCGATGAGAAACAAAAAACTATTGCGCCTACAGATTCTGGTATCGAAAAGGTAGAGAAAATGCTTGGCGTTGAAAACTTATATGATGCTGAAAATATCGAGTTGAATCATTTGCTTGGTGCTTCTTTACGTGCCTATGCAATGATGCACCGCGATACTGATTACGTAGTTAAAGACGGTGAAGTTGTTATCGTCGATGAATTTACAGGTCGTTTAATGTTTGGTCGTCGTTATTCTGATGGCTTACATCAAGCTATTGAGGCTAAAGAAGGCTTGAAAGTTGAACGTGAAAGCCAAACTTTGGCATCTGTTACATTCCAAAACTACTTCCGTATGTATGAAAAATTAGCTGGTATGACTGGTACAGCTAAAACAGAGGAAAAAGAGTTTATCGACATCTATGGTTTAGAAGTAATTCCAATTCCTCCAAATAAACCATTAATTCGTACAGATTTACCGGATCAAATTTTCAAAACTAAAGCTGCTAAATATCGTGCAGTAGTTCGTAATGCTGTAGAACGCCATAAAGTAGGTCAGCCGCTTTTAATCGGTACTACATCTATCACACAATCTGAAGAACTTTCAGACATGTTGTTACGTGCCGGAGTTCCTCATAGTGTATTGAATGCTAAACACCATGAAAAAGAGGCTGAAATCGTTGCTAATGCTGGCCAAATGGGCATGGTAACTATTGCTACAAACATGGCTGGTCGTGGTACAGATATTACCCTTGGTGAAGGTGTGCCTGAATTAGGTGGTTTAGCTATTTTGGGTACGGAACGTCATGAAAGCCGTCGTATTGATAATCAGTTACGCGGTCGTTCTGGGCGTCAAGGTGACCCTGGTTCTTCTCAATTCTTCTTATCCTTAGAAGACGATTTAATGCGTATCTTTGGTGCTGATAATATTACAGGCATTATGGATAAACTTGGTATGGAAGAGGATGAGCCTATTGAGCATTCTTTGATTACAAAATCTATTGAACGAGCTCAAAAGAAAGTTGAAGATCATAACTACAATATTCGTAAATATGTCCTCGAATATGATGATGTTATGAATCAACAACGTGAAGTGTTATATGAACAACGTCGTCGCATTTTGCGCAACGAATCTTTGCGTGAAACGATTAATGAAATGATTGATAAGCTTGTTACTGATTCTGTAGATGCTTATGCTGATGAAAAGCTCTATCCAGAAGAATGGGATTACGAAGGTCTCTACAAGCACTTGAGTCAATATTTCTTAACCGAAGAGATTATGACTCCTCAAGATATGGAGGAATATACTCGTCAAGAATTATTAGAACGATTATTGGAAATTGCTCATGAAGAGTACCAAGACCGCGTTAACATGCTTGGTGAGGCTATGTTTAGTCAACTTGAGAAGGCTATTATGTTGCGCGTTGTCGATAACAAATGGATGGAACATTTGGATAATATGGACATGTTGCGTGAAGGTATTGGCCTTCGTGCATATGGTCAAAAAAATCCATTGGTGGAATATAAATTTGAAGCCTTTGAGATGTTCCAAAACATGGTTGCAGCAATTCAAGATGAAACAATCATGGCGTTATACAAAATTCGTGCACAATTGATTCAAGAACTAGAAGAACCAGTTGATCACTTAGAAGGTGCACAATCCCATCATGAAGATGTGTTGGAGCCACAAAACGAAGACTAAGATTTGTGAATGGCACGTTGCTCAATGGGACTTCCAGTGGGCAACGGCCATTTTTCTATTTTATTAAGGTAATAGTTTATCAATATAATAGGCTAATAAGTTAAAGGTGGTGAGCATAAATTGTTAGAAGATTTAAAACCAATAATTTCTAATCTGGAAGAACGTATTTATGGAATGAGGGATTCACTTTAACATCGCTCAGAAAGAAGATCGAATTTTTACACTCGATGTACAGATGAGTGATCCTACATTTTGGGATAATCCAGATAAGGCTCGTGAGATTTCTCAAGAGGCTACACAACTTAAAAATGCTGTGGAAAGCTATAAGCAACTTGTTAGTGATATTGAAGATGCCAATGTAATGCTTGAAATGGCTATCGAAGAAGATGATAGTTCTATGGAGAGTGAAATTAAAGAATATGTAAAAGCCATAGAAGAAACTGTAGAAAAACAAGAGGTTCTCTTGTTATTAAGCGGTGAATATGATGCTAATAATGCAATTTTAACCTTCCATGCTGGTGCAGGTGGTACGGAAGCACAAGATTGGTGCTCCATGTTAATTCGTATGTACTTGCGTTGGGCTGAAAAATCTGGTTTTTCTATTGAACTCATGGATGAACAACCAGGTGATGAGGCTGGTACTAAATCTTCTACGTTCCTTATTAAGGGCGAAAATGCTTTTGGTTATTTAAAATCTGAAAAAGGTGTTCATCGTTTAGTTCGTATTTCTCCATTTGACGCTGCTGCACGTCGACATACTTCTTTTGCTGCTGTCGATGTAATGCCAGAAATTGATGATACTGTTGAAATCAATATCGATATGAAGGATGTACAGGTAGATACTTATCGTGCCAGTGGTGCCGGTGGTCAGCACATCAATAAAACTGATTCTGCCGTACGTATGACACATAAACCGACAGGCATTGTTGTACAATGTCAAACACAACGATCTCAAATGCAAAATAGAGAACAAGCATTGCGCTTATTACGTGCTAAATTATTTGAATTAGAGCTTGAAAAACAAGCTGAGATTAAAGAACAAATTGGTGGTACATACCAGGCCATAGAGTGGGGCAGTCAAATTCGTTCTTATGTATTCCATCCTTATAATCTTGTTAAAGATCATCGTACTAATGTTGAAACAGGTAATGTTCAAGCTGTCATGGATGGTAATCTTGATCAATTTATTGAAGGTTTCTTGAAGAAAGAAGCGAACTTAACAATTTAGGAGATAATTATGAAAAAATTTTTGCTATTCCTATTAGTGTTGATTATTGCATTAGCTGCAGCAACACAATTCTTATTACCTTCTTATATTAGTTCCCGTATTGAAAAGCAATTAAATGATTCTTTAAAACCATCAGCACAAAGTGTTAATGTTGAGTCTCAACCTGGATTCAAACTATTGTATGGTGAAGCTGACCATGTGTATGGCTCTTTAGATAATGTTAAGCTTGGTAAACTTAATTTTGCAACTTTCCAATATGATGCAAAACAGATTCTTGTTAATCCAATCTCCCTGTTAGCGAGTCAAGAAATTGATGTTGTTAGTGTAGGTAATGCTAGTATCGATGGTACTGTTACAAATTCTGATTTAGCTGCATTCTTGAGTACTCAAGCGGGCAGTGAAATTAAAGATGTTAATGTAACTATTGATAAAGACAATATTAGTTTAACAGGTCAAATGAATGTGGGAATGGTATTTAAAGGTGCCGTTAAATTGGATGGTAACTTAGAGTTGAATAATAATAAACTATTATTTTCACCTAAAAAATTCACCATTAATGGTGCTACAATTCCTGGTTTGACATCTAATGTGTTAGAAGATACAGAGATTTACGATTTCAATAATTTCCCTATTCCTGTAAAAGCAGATACTTTAACTACTGATAATGGCCAAATTCGCATTAAAGTTAAACCTATACTCAACTAGAAAGGATTTGCTGTGAATCATCGGAACACACATAAAAGTAAGTACTCATGGATTCTCATACTTTGTATTATTGTAGGGCTTTTATCTTCTTTATACTTGGTATTTGAACGCCATCAAATTGAAAAATCTCAAAATCATATTGAAAACATCGTTGATTATGACGCTGTTTTACGAGCAAATGCCTTTGAAAAGCGCACCCAACAAGAAGCGTTTGATGCACTTCGCAATGCAGGTGTAACAGCATTTGCTATTTATGACCGTACATTAGAAAAAGCTAAAGATGCAGGACAAGTTAAAGTCTTAACGTCTGAAGAGATGGATTCTGTTCGCGTTAATGGCGCATCTATTAAACATGGTGCCACATACGTAGGGCTTATCTCTGGTAAAGAAGGTTATTACAAAGAAATTCGTGAAGATTTATATCATCGCATTGGCAAGGATAAGGTTAAAGAACTTAATACAAGTATCGGCCCTGTTCTAGAGTTGTATGGTGCTACAGCAGATAGCTATGCAAAGATGAATCTTGGTATTTCTAAATTACAAGCTCAAGAAGTAGCTGATCGTGGCTTTAATGTTATTGTTCGACCTACAAACTATAGAAATGTTACATCTGAAGATCTTCAATATGTATTTAAACGTCTTGAAGGTATACCACATGTAACAGGTATGATTTTTGCAGGTAAAGAAGCTCTTGGTGCGCCAAACTTAACTGATGAAACATTAGAGTTACTTCACAAAAATCATATTCCATTAGTAGGTATCGAAGCAGTTAACCAACTACAATATGAGCCTCAACAAGGTTTCTTAGAAATGGCTGCTAAGGATGAATATAGTGTAGGGCGTGTCTATACAATCGCTAAAGATGAATTAAAGAAAATTACACCTGAAGAAGCAGCTCAACGTTTTTATATTAGTGATATTGAACGTAATATTCGTTTCAACTTGTTCCCTATGTATGAAACAGGCGTCAACAATGAAACTGTATTACAAACAACCATAAACTATATTGGTATGGCTACGGAAAAACTTGCTGCTAAAGGCTATGAATTTGGTCCTGCAGATATTTATCCACCGTATACGCCAAATCCATTGTTAGTAGTTCTTACCATGACTGGTGCTATTGCACTCTTTGTATATGTTGTTCAAATGCTAATTCCAATGCCTAAACATACACAATTGGTTGCATTCTTTGGTATTTCCTTAGTGTCTATCGTTGTATTTATCGTTACAAGTGGTACTTTAATCACTCAAATTTGGGCTTTATCTAGTGCTGTTATGGCTCCAGTGGGGGCTATGATACGCCTGATGGAAGAGTGGCGTCGTTATGACAGTGCACGTCCTTTAGGCGCTACTAAGTCTACAGTGCTTGCTTTATTCTATCTCGTAATTGCAGCTTTATTTGCTGCAATTGGAGGCATGTATATTGCATCCTTACTTGGTAATACGAAATTCTTTATGGAATTTGCTATCTTTAGAGGTGTTAAATTAACATTTGTATTACCAGTTATTCTCGTTATGATTGCCTATTTACAACGATTCCCATTGTGGAAGGGGCGCATGATTAACTCTAAAGAAGAAGCGAAGAAGTTCGTAGTAGAATTCCTAACAATGGATGTTAAATTCTATGTATTCTTCGTAGTAGCTGCTCTTGGTGCAGTAGCATGGGTATTTGTTGGTCGCAGTGGTCATACTGCAGGTGTTCCAGTGCCTACTTCTGAACTTATGCTTCGTCGTTTCCTTGAGAATACGATGTATGCAAGACCTCGCGAAAAAGAATTTATTATTGGTCATCCTGCATTAATGCTTGCTACTTTTGCATTCTTACGCAAATGGCCTTCAGTGATTCATTTCTTATTAACTCTAGCTGGTGTTATCGGTATTGCTTCTATGGTAGAAACGTTCTGCCATCTTAGAACGCCTGTATTCATGTCTATCATGCGTGGTTATGATGGATTATTGATTGGTGCTCTTTTAGGCTTGCTTCTTATCATTGCAGTACGTTTTATGATGTATGCAACACAATGGTTCCAAGCTAGGGAGGTAGACCATGAGTAATATCGTGATCTCTGGTTATTATGGCTTTGGTAATGCTGGTGATGAGGCTATGCTTTGCGCCATTATCGATGCTATTCGTAAAGAAGAGGCCGACGCTCATATTACTGTAATTTCTGGTAATCCTAAAGAGACTAGTAAAAAACACAATATCAATGCAGTTGGTACATTTTCTGCATTCGGTATTTTAAAGGCTATTGCTAATTCTGATCTTGTCATCAGTGGTGGTGGTAGCCTATTACAAGATGCTACTAGTATTCGAAATACTTACTATTATTTAAGTATTATGTCGTTAGCTAAAATGATGGGGAAAAAGGTTATGCTTTATTCCCAAGGGATTGGACCTTTGAATCGACCATCTACTCGCCGAGCTGTAGGTTTTGTATTGCGCTTTGTAGATACAATTACAGTGCGAGACTCTATTTCTAAAGAGGAATTAGAATCTTTAGGCATTGAGGATGTAGAGGTTACTGCAGATGCTGTACTGGCAATGCAACCAGCTGATTTATCTATTGGGGCTCATATTCTTGAAGGGTATACTTCTAAGCTTTCAGAATCAATTGAACAACCTAAGAAGATAGGTGTTGCTGTTCGTAGTTGGAAAGAGGATACCGAATACCGTGAGGCCTTAGCCAATGTATTGAGTCGCTTACAAGAACAAGATAATGTGGAAATTGTCTTTATTCCTATGTCTCATCCTGAGGATACAAAAGAAGCTAAGATTATTGCTAGTTATATGCCGAAGGGTGCTATTGTATTGGAGGGACCATTCTCTACGGAGGAACAAGTATCCCTATCCGGTAATGTAGACTTAATGATCGGTATAAGACTACATGCCTTAGTCTTTAGTTCCTTAATGGGGAAACCTGTTATTGGCATTTCTTACGATCCTAAAATCACAAGTTTCTTACACATGATTGGGCAAGAACCTATTGGCACAATGACTCATTTACGTGAAGAAGCTTTATATCAACGGTGTCATAAACTATTGAGTTCTCGCGAAGAATATCAATCCTCTTATGACCGCATTGAAACATTGCGCGTAGATTCTCAACGCAATGCAGAAATTGCTATTTCATTACTTAAGAATTATTAATATATTGGATCCTATCCAGAAAGAGAGGTCTCTATGGCTACATTAACACAAGATGTTAAACAATTAGTTCAAGAGAAGGCAAAAGCTATTCGCGTTAGTATTGTACAGTCTGTGACGGCTGCGAAATCCGGTCACCCAGGTGGTTCACTATCTATCGCCGATGTGATGGCCTTGTTGTACTATGTAGAAATGAATGTAGATCCAGCAAATCCAAAGGATCCTAATAGAGATCGTTTCGTTCTTTCTAAAGGTCATGCAGCACCTGCATTATATGCTACATTGGCAGAAAAAGGTTATTTCTCTAAAGAAGAACTTTTAAACTTGCGTAAAATTAACCAAATGTTACAAGGTCATCCTGATATGAAACATACACCAGGTGTAGATATGTCTACTGGTTCTTTGGGTCAAGGTATCTCTGCGGCTTGCGGTATGGCCTTGGCTGGTAAAATTGATAATGCTGACTATCGTGTATATTCCATTCTTGGTGATGGCGAGCTTGAAGAAGGTCAAGTTTGGGAAGCAGCTATGTTTGCTGGCCATTACAAACTCAATAATTTAACTGCTTTTGTTGATTTCAACGGTTTGCAAATTGATGGGGATATTACAAAAGTACTTTCTCCATTGCCAATCCCAGAAAAGTTTAAAGCTTTTAATTGGAATGTTATTGAAGTAAATGGTCACGATCTTGATGAACTTCATAATGCTATTGAATCTGCAAAAGCTTTCACAGAAGGCCCAACATGTATTGTAATGCATACTGTAAAAGGTAAAGGCGTTGAAGAAATGGAAGGTCAAGCTGGTTGGCATGGTAAAGCACCAAGCGAAGAACAAGGTGTAGCCTTTGTTAATGAGATTATGGGGGTACAATAATGGGTAAAGCAACACGTGAAGCATATGGTAATGCGCTAGCTCGCATTGGTAAAGAAAATACAAATATTATTGTTTTAGATGCAGATTTATCTAAATCTACTAAAACAGATACTTTTAAAGGTGCATGCCCAGAGCGCTTCTTTAACGTAGGTATTGCAGAGCAAAATTTAATTTCTGTTGGTGCCGGTCTTGCAGCAGCAGGTAAGATTCCATTTGTTTCTTCCTTCTCTATGTTTGCTACAGGTCGTGCTTTTGAACAAATTCGCAATGCTGTATGTTATCCAAAATTAAATGTAAAAGTATGTGCTACACATGCGGGTATTACAGTAGGTGAAGATGGTGCTACACATCAAAGTTTGGAAGATATTTCCTGTATGCGTACATTGCCTAATATGACAGTCGTAGTTCCTGCAGATGAGCGCGAAACAGAGGCTGTTATTGACTGGGCTGCATCTTATGAAGGCCCTGTATATGTACGTCTTGGTCGTGCAGGTGTAGATGATGTTACTGCAGAAGGTTATACATTTGTACCAGGCAAATCTACCACATTAGTAGAGGGCTCTGATGTTACAATCATCGCTTGTGGTGCGTTGGTTGGACCTGCTGTAGAAGCAGCAAAATTGTTAGGTGAGTCTAATGTATCTGCTCGTGTTATCAATATGGCATCTATTAAGCCTATCGATGCAGATGCAATTATTAAAGCAGCTGTTGAAACAGGTGCTATCGTTACCGCAGAAGAACATAATATCATTGGTGGTCTTGGTTCTGCTGTGTCTGAAGTTGTTGTGGCTAATAAGCCAGTTCCTATGGAGTTCGTTGGTGTCCGAGATACATTTGGGGAGAGTGGTACACCAAAAGAATTAATGGCTAAATATGGCTTAACAGCAAAAGACATTGTAGAAGCAGTAAAACGTGTAATCACTCGTAAATAATTTAAGGGGCCCCCATGATTGAATTTAAGAATGTTAGTAAAGTCTATGATAATGGTTCTGTTGCATTAGACGATGTGTGTTTAACCATTAACGATGGTGAATTTGTCCTCGTTTGTGGTCACAGTGGTGCAGGGAAATCAACTCTATTTAAGTTGTTGACACATGAAGTTGTGCCAGAGACTGGTACAGTTATCGTTGATGACTTTGATGTTACGCGCATGAAGCGTAGCAAAATTCCTAAATTACGTAGAAAGCTAGGTGTTGTATTCCAAGATTTCCGTTTATTACCAAATAAAACGGTAGCTGAAAATATCGCCTTTGCTCTCGAAGTAATTGAAGAAAAACCAAAAATCATTAAAGAAAAGGTGAGTCATGTATTAGAGCTTGTTGGTTTAAGTGATAAGGCTAATGATTTACCAGAGGATCTATCTGGTGGTGAACAGCAGCGTGTGGCTATTGCTCGTGCTATTGTTAATCGCCCATCCGTACTCATTGCTGATGAGCCTACAGGCAACCTAGATCCTGATACAAGTAAGGATATTGTAGATTTGTTCAAGCATATCAACAATTTTGGCACTACCGTTATTATGGTTACCCATAATATGGATCTTGTTTCGTATTTAAATAAACGCGTTATTCGTTTAAAAGACGGCCGCGTTCAAAGTGACAATATGAGAGGTGCAGAAATTAATGAAGCCTAGAACGATAAAATACTATTTTAAAGAAGCTCTAAAATCTATGAAGCGTAATGGGCTTATGACCTTGGCGTCCATTTCTACAGTAGCTTTATCCTTATTTATGCTTGGTGTATTCCTTTGTGGTGTTATCAATTTGAATAATATGGCATCTAGCTTGGAAAACCAAGTACAGTTGAGCATTTACTTAAAAGACGGCTTAACAACAGAACAAATTATGTCTGTAGGTAAGCAAATTAAGGCTATACCTAATCTTAAAAAGCTTGAGTTTGTTAATAAAGAACAAGCTATGAAAGAGTTTAAAGAGCGTCTTGGTGATCAACAACAATTAGTTAATGCTTTAGGTGGTGTAAACCCATTACCTAATTCTTATGTATTAACTTTTGATAATCCTAGTGATGTAAAGGCAACTGCAAAGCTAGCTACGACCTTCCAAGGTGTAGAAAGTACGCATTATGGTCAAGATATTGTAGAAGAGCTCTTCCGCATTACTCAAGTTATTCGTATTGGTGGTATTGTATTGATTGCCTTTTTAGCAGCTGCTACATTATTTATTATTTCTAATACGATTCGGTTGACTGTATTTGCACGACGTAAAGAAATTGCAATCATGAAATATGTAGGTGCTACTAATGGCTTTATCCGTTGGCCGTTCTTGATTGAAGGCATGTTGTTAGGCTTAATTGGTGCTATCATTGCCGTTCTTTGCGTTGGTGAATTCTATCACTTTATTACTATGGAAGTATCTGAATCTTTAGCATTCTTCCCATTAGTACCAATGTTCCCATTCTTCTATGATGTGGCTATCTATATTTTAGGTGGTGGCATAGTAGTAGGTGCTATTGGTAGTACTATTTCTTTAAAACAATACATGAAGGTGTAATGTTTATGAAATATAAAACATTAAAATCCCGTCTTGTAGCAACCATTTTAACGGGTATAGTCGTACTGGGAACACCTCTATACATCGTTGCAGAAGACGAAGATTTAACGAATCAACTCGATTCGATTCAACAACAAGTAAATCAGCAAAATGCTATTAAAGCAGATGCTGAAACCGTCATTGTTAGCGTGTCTGAGCAATTACGTCAAATTGAAGAACAATTGCGTCAAGCTCAACAACAATTAGAAGTAATTCAACAGCAACGTATAGCAGTAGAAAATGATATTACTGTTAATGAAAAGTTACTTGCTGAAGCACAAAAGCGTTTAGAAGGACGTGAAGCTGTTTTCTATAAACGTGTACGTGATATTTATATCAATGGTCGTTTAAGTTATTTAGATGTAGTTATTGGTTCTAAAGACTTTAAAGACTTTGCAAATCGTTTAGAAATCTTAAAGCGTATCATTGATTCAGATATTAAGTTAATTGATGAAATTAAAAAAGAGCGAGCTGAAATAGCTGCTCGTAAGCAAGCCCTTGAACAATCTCGTGCTAAATTAGTAGAGCTTGAAAAAGCGGCAGTGGCTAAACAAGCTGAAATTGAACAGAAGAAACAAGAGCGTGAAGTAGTTCTACAAAAAGCACAAAATGATCGTGCTGTAGCAATGCAAGCTGTAGAAGAACTAAATGCATCATCTGCTCAAATTACAGCTCTCTTAAAAGCTCGCCAAGCAGAACGTGCAGCAGCACGTGCAGCTGCAGAAGCAGCAGCGGCAGCGGCGGCTCAACAAGCTGCACCAAGTTATTCTTGGGTACAAGGGTCTGGTCAACTTGGCTGGCCTGTTAGTGGTGAAATTACTTCACCATATGGCTATCGTACACATCCAATTTGGGGCACTACAATTTACCATTCAGGCATCGATATTGGTGTTGATGAAGGTACACCTGTTCATGCTGCTGATGGAGGTACTGTTGTTTGGTCTGGCTGGATGGGTGGTTATGGTTATGCCGTAGTTATCGATCATGGTAACGGTATGTCTACATTATATGCGCATAACTCTGAGCTAGCTGTTTCTGAAGGTCAAGATGTTGGTAAAGGCCAAGTTGTAGCCTATGCTGGTAGTACTGGTAACAGTACAGGACCGCACGTACATTTTGAAGTTCGTATAAGTGGGGATCCAGTGGATCCTATGGGATATTTATAATATGAAATTTGACACACGTACGGTGTTATGGAGTCTATTGAAATATATAGGCTCTGGCATCGTCATTATGTGGCTTACATTTTGGTATCTTTCCGGTTCATTCTGGGGATTGCCAAGATTATTTGTAGCCTACTATGCTGCGAGTCAAGTCTTTATGACACCGACGGCTAAATCCACTCTTTATGATGGTATGCTTAAAGGTTTAATTGACTCTTTGGGAGAACCGCATAGTGTTTACTTAGATGCAGAAGAATATAAGTCCATGAAAATGCAAACATCTGCAACTTATGCAGGTGTAGGCATGGTTCTTGGAACTGATGATAAAGGTTTACATGCTGTTAGTGTTATGGAAGATCAACCAGCTTTTAAAGCAGGTATTAAGCCTGGAGATCATATCATTGCTATTGATGGACAATCTACTAGTGATATCACAGTTGAGGAAGCATCTTCTAAAATTCGTGGTGAAGCAGGTACTGTTGTAGCCCTTGATATTGAACGGAATGGTGAAAAGTTGCATTTCGATATCACTCGAGAATCCATTGTTCTTCCTACTGTTAAAAGTAAAATGCTAACTAGTACAGTTGGTTATATTCGCATTAGTCAATTCGCTGAGAATACGGCAGATGATTTTGCTACTCAGTTTAAAGAGCTTCAAGCTCAAGGTATGAAGGCACTTGTATTAGATTTGCGAGATAATCCAGGTGGCTTACTTTCAACAACTGAAAAAATATCCAACTACATCATGCCTCCAGGTACATTAGTAACAGTACAAAATCGGGCTGGTAAAAAGGATGTTTATAAGTCTGATGGTCCTGAAGTAGCTATTCCTTTAGTCGTTTTAGTAAACAAAGGCTCTGCTAGTGCATCTGAAATCATAGCAGGGGCCGTTCAAGATCGTAAATTAGGTACTATTGTAGGTACTAATACATATGGCAAAGGTACAGTTCAAACTATATATCCAAGTTTAGATAATGAGGGTATTAAAGTTACCATTGCCAAATACCACACACCAAGTGACCGCATTATTGACGGAACTGGTATTAAACCTGATGTGGAAATAGAGTTACCGAAAGGTGTAAATCCATCTAGCAAATTAGATGATATTCAAATTAAAAAAGCATTAGAGATATTACAACAATAATGCATAGGAGTTAAATTATGTTTATAGATAGAGCGCGCGTCTTTGTTAAGGCTGGTGACGGTGGGGACGGCATGTCTAGCTTCCGTCGTGAGAAATACGTGCCAAATGGCGGTCCTAGTGGCGGCGATGGTGGTAAAGGGGCGGACGTTATTTTTAAAGCGGACAAGAATATTAATACTCTTGTAGACTTTAGATATAAACGTCAATTCAAGGCACCTGCTGGTGGTAATGGTGAAAGTTCCAACAAACATGGCCGTGGTTCTGAACCACTTATCATTCCTGTTCCTTTGGGGACAGTCATTAAAGAGGAAGAAACGGGCAAAGTTTTCTGCGACCTCGTTAATGATGGCGATACATTTGTTATTGCTAAAGGCGGCCGTGGCGGTCGCGGTAATGCTCGTTTCCAAACGAGTGCTAATCGTGCGCCAACATTTGCAGAAAAAGGTGAACCAGGTGAAGAATTCTGGTTACAATTAGAGCTAAAAGTATTAGCTGACGTGGGTTTATTAGGATATCCATCTGTTGGTAAATCTAGTATTTTGCGTAAAGTATCTAAAGCTCAACCTGAGGTAGCAGCGTACCACTTTACTACATTGACACCAGTTCTAGGTGTTGTAACTATTTCCGGTGACCGCAGCTTTGTATTAGCCGATATTCCTGGTCTTATTGAAGGGGCGAGTGAAGGTGTTGGCTTAGGTCATAACTTCTTGCGTCATGTTGAACGTACGAATATTTTAATTCATGTTCTTGATGTATCTGGTATGGAAGGCCGTGACCCTAAGGTTGACTTTGATGCTATCAATGAAGAGTTACGTAAATATTCTGAAAAATTAGCTAATAAAAAGCAAATCGTTGCTCTTAATAAGATCGATATGGTCTTTGATGACACCACAATTCCAGATAATAAAAAATACTTTGAAGATAAGGGCTATGAAGTATTCCTTATCAATGCATTGAGCGGTGAAGGTTTACCAGAGCTTATGGAACGAGCTTACTACTATGTAGAAAACTACGAACCAGAGCCTGAAGCGACTGATGATACAGTTGTTTATGAAGCGAAACAAGATGTAGAGTTTGTTATCACTCGTGGTGATGATGCTGCCTTCTACATTACTGGTAAACGTATTGAACGATTAGTTGCTATGACAAATCTTAGCGACGATCAATCTCTTCGTAGATTCCAACGTATTTGGCGTTTTATGGAGCTCGATGCTAAGTTGAAAGAAAAAGGTTGTAAAGACGGTGATGAAGTTGTAATTGGGGATCAACGCTTTACATTCCAAGAGTAGGAGATATAATGACAGGAAAACAAAAACGGTATTTACGTTCTTTAGCTGCTACTATGCCACCAGTTGTACAAATTGGTAAAAATGGCTTAGAAGATAGTGTTATTGATAGCGCTCGTGCAGCGTTGATGGCTCGTGAGTTAATTAAAGTGAAATTACACAATAACAGCCCTGAAGATAAAACTATTTTCGAAGAACTAGCGGATATGCTAGGTGCTGAGCTAGTGCAAGTTATTGGCTTTAATGGCGTTTTGTATAAAGCTAAAAAAGAACCAAAAATTATTTTACCTAAATAGTTTTGAAATCATTTCTATTAATATGTTGTAGTTAAGAAACTGTTAACCTTAGGAGGTTAGTCTATGCGCAGCGCTATCGTAAACGCTAAACGAATTGTAGTCAAAGTTGGTAGCAGTACGCTTTGTTACGCTAATGGTCATTTAAATTTAGAGCGTATTGAAAGATTAGTACGACAATTATCAGATTTGGCTAACCAAGGTAAAGAGGTAATCCTTGTTTCTTCTGGTGCTACAGGAGCTGGACTTGCTCCATTAGGTTTTAAAGAGAAGCCTAGAGATCTTGTACTTAAGCAAGCAGCAGCAGCGGTCGGCCAAGGCATTCTTATCCATATGTACGAGCGCATGTTTCGTGAATATGGACGTACTGTAGGGCAAATTCTTTTAACAAAAGAGGATAGCACTGGACGTCATAGTTATCTTAACTTACGTAATACATTACATACTTTGTTGCAACTTAATGTTATTCCCATAATCAACGAGAATGACGTGGTTGCTATTGAAGAGTTTAAAATAGGCGATAATGATACTTTATCTGCTACTGTGGCAGGTATTGTAGATGCTGATTTACTTATCATTTTATCTGACATTGAAGGTTTATATACGGCTAATCCAGCAACTCATCCAGATGCTACCTTAATAGAAACAGTTTCTGAAATTACAGATGAAACGTATGCTATTGCAGGTGGTGCTGGTTCTAACATGGGCACTGGTGGTATGTATACTAAAATAAAAGCGGCTCACATGGCGACAAACTCTGGTGTACCTATGGTTATTACCTCTGGTGAAGTAGAGGACTCTGTTCGTCGCGTATGTAAGGGTGAACAAATCGGTACTCTCTTTGAAGCACATGATGCTGGTCTATCAGGGAAACATCATTGGCTAGCCTTTGGTAAGCGGTTGAAGGGTTCCATTACTATTGATGATGGTTGTGCTCGTGCTGTTTTAGATAAAGGGGCTAGTATATTACCTGCTGGTATTGTTGATGTGGAAGGTACATTTGGACCTGGTGATACAATTTCTATTTATCATAATGGGAAAGAAATTGGACGTGGTCTTATCAACTATAGCGTTGATGATATGAAAGCTATTAAAGGTCATAATACTAATGATATAGCTCAGCTTTTAGGTATTAATACGACGTATGATGAAGCTATACATCGTAATAATCTAGTTTTATTACACTGAGGATACAATATGAACCAGTACGAAGAAATCTGTAAAGATATGGGCCTAAGAGCTAAAGCAGCTGCTTTTGAATTAGCTCAACTTGATCAAGGTACGTTAGATGCTGCATTATTAGCAATCGCTGATGCTGTGGAAGCACAAACTGATGAAATCATGGCCGCTAATAAGCAAGACTTAGATAAATCTGGGGACTATAATGTACCTCAAACTATGATTGATCGATTAACGTTGACCCCTAATCGAATTGCTCAAATGGCTGAAGGGGTTCGTCAAGTCGCGGCTCTTGAAAGCCCTGTGGGATCTGTTATGGAAACGATTACACGTCCTAATGGTTTAACTATAGAAAAAAGAGCAGTACCTTTTGGTGTGATTGGTATTATTTTTGAAGCGCGCCCCAATGTGACTATCGATGCTGGTGTACTTTGTTTAAAAACTGCAAATGCTACGATTTTACGGGGTGGTAAAGAAGCATTCCATACGAATCAAATCATCGTGTCTATCATGCGTAATACTTTAGAATCTTTGGGCATTAATGGTGATACTATCCAATTGGTTGAGGTTCTTGATCGAGATATGGTTGGCGTACTATTGCAACAACGCGAATACATAGATGTTGTTATTCCTCGTGGCGGGGCTGGACTCATTCGCCGTGTCGTAGAGGAAAGTAGTATTCCTGTTATTGAAACTGGTAGTGGTGTATGTCATACTTTCGTAGATGAATATGCTAATCTCGATATGGCGTTAGATATTGCTATTAATGCTAAAGTGCAACGTCCATCGGTATGTAACGCTATGG
Organism: Veillonella sp. oral taxon 158; assembly: GCF_018376515.1. NCBI lineage: Bacteria > Bacillati > Bacillota > Negativicutes > Veillonellales > Veillonellaceae > Veillonella > Veillonella sp. oral taxon 158. Next base: position 159,735 of record NZ_JAHABE010000001.1, read on the forward strand.
AAACTTTGTTAGTTCACCAAGCAGTGGCTGCTGAATTTTTACCTCGCCTTGATACAGCATTACAAGAATATGGCGTTCGCATTCACGGTGATGAAACCGTAGCTCAATATATAGAACATACAATTCCTTTAGAAGATAATTCCTTTAGTACGGAATATAATGATATGGATTTAAATGTTCGTATCGTTCAAAATCTTGAGGAAGCTATTGATCACATAAATTGCTATACGACACATCACTCTGAAGCTATTATTACTGATGAGCCTATGCGTGCTACAGTATTTATGAATTTAGTAGACTGTTCTACTGTGTATCATAATGCGTCTACACGCTTTACAGATGGCTTTGAGTTTGGCTTTGGCGCAGAAATTGGTATTAGTACACAAAAACTTCACGCTCGAGGTCCTATGGGCTTACAAGCTTTAACATCTTATAAATACTTCGTATTTGGAGAAGGCCAAGTGCGGACGTGAAGAATATATATTACTTTATAAGGGCATACTACAGATATATTCAAACACCAAAAGGACGATATGAATGGATATCCTATGGAAAGGCATTGCTCTTATTCATCATTATTTGTGTCATTGTCATTAAGGGAGTGACCGCATTATGGTAGAGAAACGTCGTATAGGTATCATTGGTGGAACTTTCAACCCCATTCATCTAGGTCATCTAATGATTGCAGAGGTTGCTTGTGAAAGCTTTAATCTAGAAAAGGTTATATTTGTACCTGCCCGTATTCCACCGCATAAGCAGCATGATGTGATAGATAGTCGTCATCGCTATGCTATGGCAGCTGCTGCTGTATCAGATAATCCAAATTTTGAAATTTCTGATATAGAGATGAGAAGAGAAGGTCCATCGTACACTGTAGATACAATTCAACATTTTAAAATTATATATGGTCCAAATGTAGAATTTTATTTTATTGCTGGAACGGATACAATTCGGGCATTGCCGACTTGGAAATTTATAGAAGAATTATTAGATGAAGTTCATTTTATTGGTGCTACTAGACCAGATGGATCGAGTGTTATTGATGCTACATTAGATGAACTAGGACCAAAGGCACATGAAAAGATTCATGTTATGGAAGTGCCTGAAATGAAATTATCTGCTACTTATTTACGGGACCGTTTACGATCTGGTAAAACCGTTCGCTATATGTTGCCTAAATGTGTAGTAGATTATATAGCAGAAAACCATATTTATGGGAAGGAATAAAGGATGTTATCTTTTGATGAAATACAACATAGAGTAAGCCAATGGATGGGTAAAAAACGCTTTAAGCATACTCTAGGTGTTGTTGAATCAGCCACTCAATTAGCTAAACTGTATAACGTTGATGTAGAGAAAGCGCGTTTAGCGGCATTACTACATGACTGTGCAAAGGAAATGCCACTCAAGGATATGCAAGCTTTGGTAGAGGCCAGTAAATACGAAGCTGATGATGAATTATTAGCTAATGGTAATTTGTTGCATGGCTTAGCAGGTATGATTCGGGCTGAAAAGGAGTTTTCTATAACGGATTTAGAAGTTTTAGAAGCGATCCGTGTTCATACTATTGGAAAGGTTCATATGTCAAAGCTAGATAAGGTTATATTTTTAGCCGATTATATTGAACCTAATAGAGATTTCCCAGGTGTGGATGAATTGCGTAGATTAGCACAACAAGACCTAGATAAGGCTGTATTATTGGGATTTGATAACACTATTAATCATCTTATTGAGCAACATCTTTCTATTTATCCTTTGACCATTCTTGGTCGTAATGACGTATTACAATCTTGTAAGTAATGGAGTTTTTATATGGAAGAACGTGAACGAGCAAGAGCTCGCCGGCGTAGGAGAAGACGTCAACAAAAGTCATCGGTAAAATGGCCTAGAGTCATTTTAGCCATCGTTGTTGTTCTCGCTTTGCTCGGTGGGATAGGATATGGCATATATAGTGGCGTATCTTATGCATATAGAGCGATTGTAGGAACTACAGAAGTTACTGAAACAGTGGCCGATAATGGAAATAAACAAGATGCTAACACTGTATCAGTTGAGCAAAAAGGGTTAGATAAACCTCTTTATATTTTGGTTGTTGGTACTGATGACAATAATCCAAGCCAAGGGGATAGTTTATTTTTATTATCTGTAAATCTTGATCAAAAAACGATGGATGTTATTGGTATTCCAAGTAATAGTAAGATCGATAATCGTGATCAAACTGATGCGACTATGTTGAATGGTATCTATGAAAAAGGCGGCATCGAGCTTACTAAAGCCGTTATTGAGGATATGTTCCACATTTCAATACCATACTATGTAGTGGTTGATCAAAATGCTTTCAAAAAAACAAATGATGTCCTAGGTGATCAACAAATTTATGTAGAACAACCTATGGAACATATTGATGCAGAAGGTAATAAAGATATTGATTTACGTCGTGGATATCAAACGTTAGATAGTAATAATGCGTTAGCATACTTACGATACTCAGATCCTAAACATGACACGTTTACTCGTGTTCAACGACAAGAACGATTTTTAAAATTGTGGCTGGAACAAGAGCATAATGCATTTTTCTTAACAAATGCATGGCATATTTGGCGTATTTGGGATCATTTTGATAGTAATATCTCTACCTTAGATGCGATTAAGCTCGTATACAACGCGAGCAAAATTAATAAGGAAGAAATTCATTTTTACATTCTTCCTGGCGAAAAAGAGTTAGTAGGAGATATGACTTACTGGAAGGTAAATCCAACAGAAGCACAACGTTTAGTGGGCATTACAATGGGCAATTTACCGGCTAATGAAATGACACAATTTGTATCTGCTCCTACAAACAGTACAGCTAAAGTTGCACCTGAATCAGAACATAATGGCGGTACAATTACTAAGCCTACTGAACCTGGTGATGAAAGCAGTAGTAAACGTTAAGATAAGAGGAAAACTATGAAAAATAAGGAAGATATTAAACAATTTGTATTAGCATTAGCACAAGCTGCATTTGATAAAAAAGGTAGAGACATTGAAATCCTCGATTTAGAAGGTATTTCTATGTTAGGTGATTACTTCTTAATCGCTAGTGCAAATAATCTTAAGCAATCTCAAAGTATTGCTGATGAAATGGAAGATAAAGCTGCTGAATTAGGCATGACAGTTCGTCATAGAGAAGGTTACCGTGAAGGTGAATGGATTTTATTAGATTTTGGCGATGTAATTTGCCATGTCTTTGGTAGCGATGAATTGCGTGAATTCTACGGTTTAGAAGAGTTGTGGAATGACGCAGGTCGAGTTCCATTCGAAGGAGTATAATATGGCTACAGAATTGTTGGAAAATACAATTGCCACATTGAAAGTATTGCGTACTAGTGACCAAGGTGCTTTCCTAGATGGTCAAACTGGCAATACGAATGATGATATTTTGCTTCATAAAGATCAACAAACGTCTCCCGTTGCCATTGGTGATGAAGTAGAAGTATTCTTATATCGCGATCCAAAAGGTCGTTTAACTGCTTCTATGCGCTTACCAGCGATGAAGGTAGGGCAAATTGGGTATGTTGAGGTAATCAATACGACAAACTTTGGCTGTTTCGTAGAGGTTGGTACTGAGCGCGGTATCTTCATGCCACATGCAGAGATGCGTGGTCGTCCTCAAGTGGGCGAAAAAGTCTGGGTTCGACTCTATACAGATAAATCTGGTCGTTTTGCTGTATCTATGGATGTTGATGACGAAATGCGTCGCGCATCTAAGGCTGCTACAGATGCTACAGTAGGACAACTTGTAAAAGGTGCTATCTACAACTTGACTAGTGATGGGGCATTTTTCATCACTCCTGAACGATGGATTGCCTTTTTACATCGTTCTGAGATGACTAGAAAATTAAAAGTAGGAGAAATGGTTGAAGGTCGCATTACTTTTAAACGTGATGATGGTCGTGTTAATGTATCGATGCGCCCTACAAAGGAAAAAGCTCTTGTATCCGATGGCGATATTATTATGGAATATCTTTTGAATCGCGGCGGCAAGATGCCGTATAGTGATGAATCTTCTGCTATGTTGATTAAAGATAAGTTCAACATTAGTAAAGCTGCTTTCAAACGTGCTTTAGGGCATTTAATGAAAGAGAAAAAAATTGTTCAAGAGGATGGTTGGACATTGCTTACTGACATTGGTCGCCAGTGGACACCTCCTGTTAGTGAAGAGTCCCAAGATGAGGAATAAAGACGATGAAAATTGTCATTGTAGGCGCTGGTAAGGTTGGTTATTCATTAGCCCAACGCCTTAATCAAGATGATCATGATGTATATATCATTGATCGTTCACCAGAACGAATTCACAATCTTGAAAGTACATTAGATGTAAGTCTTGTTCAAGGCAATGGTAGTGATATGCAATTGCTAAATGAGATTGGTATGTCTGACGTAGGCATGTTTATTGCCGTTACAGATTCAGATGAAGTTAATATGTTATCATGTGCAGTAGCAAAAATTACAGGTGTTCCAACAACTATTGCTCGTGTACGTGATACTAGTGTTGCAGATCATATGGATGATGACACCAGAGCTAAACTTGGAGTGGACATTTTTATTAATCCTGAAATGGTTACAGCCTATGAGTTATTACAAATACTTGAAACTCCATCTGCCATTGATGTTGAAGACTTTGGTCAAGGTACGGTGCGCCTTATGGAGTTTAAACTTACTGAGGAGTTCCCTCTGTTAGGCCAGCCATTAAAAGAAATTCGCTTCCCTGAAGGTGTTCTTCTCGTGGGAATTTTACGTTATGGTGAAATGATTATTCCTCATGGTGAAAGTATTCTCCAAGCTGATGACAGCGTATTCTTCTTGGGGTTAAAAGAGTCTGTAGAGGAAGTAGAAAATCTTTGGTTCCATAATTATAATGCTTTTTATAAACGGGCTGTTATCATTGGTGCTGGACTACTTGGTCGTAACCTGACTGTTTTATTAGAACGTGCTGGTTTCTCTGTGAAAGTCATTGAAAAAAACTTAGATCGATGTGAGACATTAGCGAATCTTGTAGATAAAGCTATGGTTATCAATGGCGATGGTACAGACTTTGATTTGTTAGAAGCTGAAGAAATCGCTGATAGTGACGTTATTATAGCTTTAACAGATGATGACAAACTAAATCTATTAGTAGCTCTTGTAGGTAAGCATATGGGGATTCCTAAGACTGTAGTACGAGTGGGCCGTCCAGAATATATAATGCTTATGGAACAAGTAGGTGTAGATGTTGTATTTTCACCTCGACTTTTAACTGCAAGCCAAATTTTACGATTTGTACGTAAAGGTGAAGGGGTTGTATCATTCTCTGCATTTGAAGGGGGGAAGGCGGAATCCATAGAGATTGAAATCAATAGTGATTCTCCTGTAGCGGGTAAACAATTAAAAGATATTCGTTTACCAGGTAAAGCTTTAGTAGGTGTTATTTTACGAGGTGATGAAGCTATTGTGCCTCGTGGTAATACTGAAATTTTAGATGGGGATCACATCGTTCTCTTTACATTACCTGAATCGGTAAGTAAATTACTTAAATATCTTACTTAGTATGGAGGGGCTATGCGCATTCAAATCGTTATGTCCTTAGTGGGGCGACTCCTTTATATATTTGGGGCTTTTACTTTGATTCCCTTTATATATAGTGTCGTATTTGAAACTGCATATTGGTCATTTCTTATAACCACAAGCCTTTCTTTAGGTCTGGGGAGACTTTTATCCTACTATGGTAGTGAAAGTCAAAGCTTTAGCCTTCGAGATGGTTTTCTCGTAGTATCATCTACATGGATATTAACCGTTATTTTGGGGGCCTTACCTTTCGTGGGTAGTGGTATATTAACAAATGTTTTTGATGCTCTATTTGAAGCTACATCGGGGGTTACCGCAACGGGTGCTACCATCATTTATAGTGTAGATGATATACCAAAAACCTTTATCTTATGGCGTGGGCTTATGCACTGGATTGGCGGTATGGGTATTATCGTACTCATTCTATCTTTCTTAAAAAACTTAGGCGCTGACGCAGCGCACTTCTTTAATGCTGAAGCATCTGTACCAAAACCGGGTGTTGTAATGCCCCGTATTCAATCAATGGCATCAAAACTATGGTGTTTATACATTGCTTTTACGGCTCTTTGTTTCCTCATGCTTTGGGCTGGTGGTATTGAGCCGTTTGATGCGTTAAACTATGCCTTTTCCATTATTGCAACGGGTGGATTTGCACCAACATCAGCAGGGGCATTTATATATGAACAGAGTAACTATATTTGCTTTGTATTTGTTTTCTTTATGATCCTTGCAGGTGGTAATTTTTCAGTGTATTACAACGCACTTCAAAAAGGCTTTCGCGTTTTGATTGATGATTTTGAAACACGTATGTATTGGCTAGTTATTTTTATTGGAATTGCTATAATATCAATTTCGTTGGCAGTACAATCAAATATTAATAACCCAATTCAAATCTTCAGAGATGTTTCCTTTAATCTTGTATCTATTCAAACTGGTAGTGGATTTGCTGTAAGCGATTATGATTTATGGCCAGCTGCTGCACAGATGATGTTATTTATTTCATCATTTTTTGGTGGTTGTAGTGGTTCTACAACAGGGGGCGTAAAAATTATTCGCCTCATTATTCTAATTAAGAGCAGTATTATTTATTTAAGAAAATCCATTCATCCAGATATGGTGCAAGTAGTGCGTATTAATGGTAAGCCAATGCCTACTAAATGGATTCAGATGACACAACAATTTTTATTTTTATACTTAATGATTTACGTTATATCTGTTTTCCTTATGACTTGTACTGGTCTAAATCCATATGATTCTATGCAAGTAGTAACAGCATTTTTAAGTAATGTAGGTCTTGGTTTTGGTGGTTTTGGACCAACTGATTCCTTCACCGTTATGCCTGATGCAGCTAAATGTATCGCTATTGTAGATATGCTATTAGGCCGTTTGGAATTGTTTACTATTCTCGTTATGCTTCATCCTCAATTCTGGGAAGGGTATTTCATCAAAAAAGATGTTCCTAAGCGTTATCGTATTTTATAGGAGGGCGTATGTATATGGAAATTATAAAACGCCCTCTAGGGCTATATAAAGCAAATTGTTATGTATTAATAAAAGAGGGGAAGTCCCTTATTATTGACCCAGGCTTTCATTGCAACCATATTATTGAAATGGTACAAGATTCTGAGCCTATAGCAGTTTTATTGACACATGGTCATTGTGACCATGTATCAGCCCTCGATGAGGTTTGTGCTCATTATGGCATTCCTGCCTACTTACACCCTTTGGATCATGAGTTGTTACAATTAATTCGTCGTAGACCTAGTGTTTACAAGAAGAAAATGTATACTAATTGTGAAGATTTAGTAACAGGAAAACTACAATTAGGTCCTTTTGAAATTATTGTCCATCACACACCTGGTCATAGTGCGGGTTCTGTTTGTCTAGAAATTGAGGGGCACTTATTTACTGGTGATACTGTGTTTAAGCAAAATGTGGGAAATACAGATAATTATAAAAGTAATCCTCATGATTTAATTACAAGTTTGAAGTATATTTTATCTTTATCTAAGGAGTTAATTATTGAGCCAGGACATAAAGAATCTACAATATTAAAAGATGAAGAAGAATTCATCAAAAATAATGTAGTATAGTGTTGACAAAAGTTCTGATAACCGATATACTAAGCAAGTACTTTGGATACGGCCCCGTGGTGTAGCGGTTAACATGTCGCCCTGTCACGGCGAAGATCGTCAGTTCAAATCTGATCGGGGTCGCCATTCATGCCTCGGTAGCTCAGTTGGTAGAGCAACGGACTGAAAATCCGTGTGTCGACAGTTCGATTCTGTCCTGAGGCACCATGTACATGCGGGAATAGCTCAGCGGTAGAGCACCGCCTTGCCAAGGCGGGGGTCGCGAGTTCGAATCTCGTTTCCCGCTCCAACTTTATATGGCGGCATAGCCAAGCGGTAAGGCAGAGGTCTGCAAAACCTTTATTCCCCAGTTCGATTCTGGGTGCCGCCTCCACAAATCGTTACCCATGCCGGGGTGGCGGAACAGGCAGACGCAACGGACTTAAAATCCGTCGGTTGGAGACAACCGTACCGGTTCGATTCCGGTCCTCGGCACCAATTAAGACTAACTTCGGTTAGTCTTTTTTTCTTATCTGAATTAATAAAAAGTATTGCTATGAATAATAAACCTAAACTATTGATTAGTGAATGCTTATGTGGTGTTCCTTGTCGCTATGATGGAAAAGATAATTATATAGAAGCACTTGATCTTCTGAATGAGTATTATGAATTAGTACCTGTATGTCCAGAGGTGTTGGGTGGGTTATGCACACCGAGAGATCCTGCTGAGCGTCAAGGAAATCGTATATGTACTGCTGATGGTACAGATGTGACAACACAGTTTATTAGAGGTGCAGAGCTTACAGTTCGCATAGCTATTGAATATAAATGTGAACAAGCTCTATTGAAGGCGAAAAGCCCTAGTTGTGGTTATAAACGCATTTATGATGGTTCCTTTACGAGAACCTTAACGGATGGTCATGGATGTACTGTAGAGGCTTTATTAAAGAAAAATATTAGAATTTATACGGAACATGATATAGATCTTTTGTTGGCACAAAAAAAGAGATGAGTTTAACTCATCTCTTTTTCTTTTATTAAGTTAACCTTTATTGTTAATACATAGTATGTTATAGGGCATTATTTTTGAAACATTAACTATAGGTATGTACTTCTGTTATTTACCAGCATTAACAGGATCATTAATTAGTGGCTGTTCACCAAGTAATGTAGTTAAGTTATGTAAATTGAATCGATATTGAGCATTACTGAAGTCTCGCGTAGCATCGTAACGATGGCTCGGTGCCTGCATGAGACCAGCTAATGTGTCATATAGCAGATCATTCGTAAAGAATTGATGCTCATGTTTAGTTAGTACATCTGCCGTTTGCGGATAGGCCGTACGATATTGTGGAGATAAGTATACCCAGAATGGAATATGTGTCATAACAAAGTCGAATGTATCAGGATTGTGAGACTTATCTAAACTTTCACCGTGATCGGAGAAGTATACCATAGCTTGTAAATTCAATTTATCTTTACCATAGGTGTAAATTTGTTGTAATAACCAGTCTGTATATAACTGACTATTTGCATATGCTTCTTGGCCGTCAGGATATGGACCTTGTTTCCATTTACTAAATTCATGAGGGTAACGGTCATTGTAATAAATATGACTACCCATAATATGAATAACAATAAAGTTATTTTTGGTAGGGTCTACAGTTTCTAATAATGGCAATAGTGCTTCATCATAGCGATCGGAGAACGCATAAGACTCATGAGACCATTTTGTAGTGTCTGCAGTTTTAGCCATCAACGAAATAGCTGTATCATATTCACCGAATACACCTTGGTTGCTAAACCAAGAAGTTGTGTAACCAGCTTTTTTGGCTACGTCTAAGATGTTTGCTGAATCAAGGAATGGTCTATCGTCGTACTGGTTTCGTTCAGATAGAGCACGCTCTAAAGTTGGTACTGTTTGTACATAAGAGGAATAGGCGTTGTCAAAGAATATAAAATCTTTATTGTCTGCACGCATATTTCCTTGCCATGGTGTATCATCATAAGGGAAGTTCGGATTATATACTTTCATATAATCACGAGAGCTAGATTCACCGATGACGAGAATAACAGTTCCCGGTGCTTTCTGGGCAGCTGTTTCTTTAGTATCTAAGTTAAAGGAATCAAATACTATATGATGGTTATCATTATATTGCTGCATTTGTTTTACATAATCACCAGCAGCAATCCAGTTGGCTACGATACATGTTTGAGGGAATAAGAAGAACGGCACATATACTAGGAAGGCTACAATAGAAGCGATGAGCATAGCAGATCGCATAGGGCGTGTAGTATTTAAATTAACTACCGCTTTCATGCCTAAATTAGACCAGTATAATAAATATGTCCATAATACAAGACCGATGCCTACTGCAATTAGACCAGGAATACCAGCTGCATTTTTTAGGAAACCAAATGCTTCTTCTGGATTAGTCATATAGACTGCTAATAGACTAGCTGGTGTTAAACAGTGCCATGTAGTCATGTAATAGCCAATTTGTAAGAATGGGATGAGGCTAAGAATCATGGAAATAATGGCCATGATTAAGGAGGTTGTTTTATGGAAGCGATTCGTTTGATTGAGTAAAAACTGAATGCCCGATAAACCCATAAAAATCAATAAACCAAATAAGAAATCATTGGCAAATTCATAGAAGTACAATGGTTTTACATAAGACCAGTGAAATAGAAGTGGGAAGGTAAGAGCCCATAAGATACCTACCAATCCATATCCTAAAAATGGTCTATGGAAAACGGTGCAGCCCATAAAATATTGAAACAAGAATGTACCAACAATGGTGGGCACCGCTAAAATTGTAATATCCTCTACATCTAAGCCTAGTGTAATGGGTTCGTAAATTAAAAATAGAATGATATATAAAACAATACCTATAATACCAAAGCGAAAAATGGGGTTACGCCCAATTTGCTTTAAACTAGATGACATAATAAAGCCTCTCTTAAAGGAACACACAATAATATATCTTTATAATATATAATAATTATATTATTAAAGATAGCAGATGAGTGTAAAAAAAACAATTATTTGAAAGTACTACTATAAATGCTTTATAATTATATAGTTAAAGTATATCTTTCTAAGGATTGGGGTTTATGGGAGATTATAATTACAAGTTGGACGTCTTTGAAGGTCCCCTTGATTTGCTGCTGCATCTCATTGAAAAACATAAAATAGAAATCACCGATATTCCTATCGTTGAGATAACGAGTCAATACTTGGAGTATCTAGATAACTGGAACCATTTTGATATTCACTATAGTAGTGAATTTCTTGTTATGGCTTCCACATTATTACAAATCAAATCGCGTATGTTATTGCCTAAGGCTGAACCTGAGCCAGAGGATGCTGAAGATCCACGGGATGAGTTAGTAGCTAAATTAGTTGAGTTTAAAAAGATTAAAGATTTTACATCTCTATTGATGGAGCGAACAGCCGTATCAGCAAATATTTTTAGTCGTCCTGAAGAAACTAGTGTTCTCGGTTTAGATAATGTATATAATCTAAAACTTTCACAGTTATATCAAATCTTTTACCAAACATTACAACGGGCTAAAGAAATACCTGAAGAGGAGCCTATTCGAGAGGTTAAGGTAGAAAAAGATACGTATAGTTTAGAGGATATGATTCTATCGTTGTCGAGTCGTATACGTCGTGGTGAAAGTTTACACTTTAGGGAATTATTAGTAGCTATAGAAACTAAAAGTGGTATGGTAACAATCTTTATGGCTGTTCTTGAATTGTTAAAGCAGCAAGTAATGGAAATGCGCTACGAAGATGATGATATTATATTCACTGCTGCTTTAGATGGAGCCGTGTAGAAAGGGGACTATATGAGCTTACCAACAATGCATTTAGAGGCTGTTTTGTTTGCAGCGGCAAAACCTATATCAATCGATATGTTAGAAGAGGTATTCGGTCTTTCACGAGACGACATACAAGCCTATATAAATGAATTAAAACGGGAGTTAGAAGATCAACATCGAGGTATTCGACTTCGTATATCTGGGGCTGGTGTCGAATTAGTTAGTGCTATTGAAAGTGCTGAGTATGTGGGACATATCCGCAAGCGAGAAGATAAACTGTCTAATGCGGCTATGGAAACACTGGCAGTTATTGCTTATAAGCAACCAATTACTAAAGCTGAAATTGAAGAAGTACGCGGTGTTAATAGTGATAAAATTATAAAACAATTGCTTACTAGATCTCTTATAGCCGAGTTAGGCCATAAAGATACTGTAGGCAGACCTATTCTATATGGTACGACTGATGAATTTTTAAGAAGTGCTGGTGTAGAATCGATAGAAGCTTTACATCAAGAAGTTTCGGAAGCAGAAGGATAATATGGAACGATTACAAAAATATATTGCTAGTTGTGGTGTTGCATCACGACGTAAAGCAGAAGAACTAATTACAGAGGGTAAGGTACAGGTAAATGGCCGAAAGGTTACAGAGCTTGGCGTTAAAATAAATCCTCAAAAAGATAAGGTTAAGGTTAATGGCCAATTATTGGCTCAGGAAAAGCCTGTATATTATTTATTAAATAAACCAAAAGGTGTCATTACATCTGTATCTGACCCTCAAGGTCGAGAAACTGTTTTAGATTATATTAAAAATGAATCTAAACGCATTTATCCTGTGGGACGTCTCGACTTATATACAGAAGGTTTATTACTACTTACTAATGATGGTGAGTTAGCACAAAACTTAACACATCCCTCTAAAGGTGTGGAAAAAACTTATGAAGTGCGCATCAAAGGTCGCGTTCGCGATGAAGACTTACAAGTTATAGCTAATGGTGTTGAACTTGAAGATGGTATGACTGCACCTGCTACAATTGTAGATTTAGGTTTTGATGACCATAACGGTGTACATGAAGTAGAGATTACTATCCATGAAGGTCGTAATCGACAAGTTCGCCGTATGTTTGAACACTTTGGGTACCGCATTCATAATTTAAAACGTATTGCCTATGCAGGTCTCACCTTGGGCGGTGTTAAACGCGGTGCTTCTCGTCAGCTTACAATTCGTGAAGTGAAAGCTCTAAAAGCGTTAGAAACAGGTAAGAAATGAAACAAATCATAGTCATTGGTGGTGGTGCAGCAGGCTTAATGGCAGCTGTTATAGCTGGCCGTGAAGGAGCTCGTGTCATCTTATTAGAAAAAATGAATATGGTTGGTAAGAAGATGGGCATTACCGGTAAAGGCCGCTGTAATATTACTAATAGTGCTGATATGGCTGAGTTTATTAAAAATACACCTGGTAATGGCAAGTTCTTATATGGTGCCTATGAACGTTTCAGCAATGAGGACCTTTTAGATTTACTGCATAGTTGGGGATTAAAAACCAAGGTTGAACGAGGGGGCCGTGTGTTCCCAGAATCCGACTCAGCTTTAGAGGTACGCAATACGTTCATGAAAATCCTTAAAAAGTATAATGTTCAAGTTCATTTGAATGAACCTGTTACATCTATTACGGTAAAGGATAATCGCGTAGTAGGCGTTACAACAGATAAGGAACAATATGCTTGTGATGCTGCCATCATTTGTACAGGCGGTGCATCATATCCATTAACAGGTTCAACTGGTGATGGTTATGCTTTAGCTGAAAAAGTGGGACATACGATTACTGATATTCGTCCATCTTTGGTACCTATCGTTACAAACGAAGCATGGGTAAAAGACATTATGGGGCTTAGTCTTCGTAATGTTGAAGTGTCTGTAGTTTCTAAGAATAAAGTACAGGCTAAACAATTTGGGGAAATGATGTTTACTCATTTTGGCATTACGGGCCCTACGATTTTGTCGTTAAGTCATACGGTAGGTAAGTTGCTACGTAAGAAGAACCCTCAAATTACAATTGAAATCAATCTTAAGCCTGCTTTGACTGCTGAGGTATTGGATAAACGCTTACAAAAGGACTTTGATTTATATTCTAAAAAACAATTAGCTAATGGTATGAAAGACTTACTTCCGGTAAATCTCATTCCCATAGCTATTAAGCTTGCTGAATTAGATCCAGCTAAACCGATTAATCAGATTACGAAGGAAGAGCGTTTACGTTTGTGTCATGTGTTACAACATATGACGTTAACTGTTAAGGAATTGCGACCTGTAGCAGAAGCCATCGTTACAGCAGGTGGTATTTCTTTAAAAGAATTTAATCCTAAAACTATGGAGTCTAAATTGATTAGTGGTTTATATGGCGCTGGTGAAGTATTAGATATCGATGCTTTCACAGGAGGCTATAATCTACAAGCTGCCTTTTCCACAGGCTATGTGGCGGCTATGCATGCCGTACACGGTGATGAAGAATAGAGGTTATTATGAGCACTAAAAAAATTGCCATTGCTATCGATGGTCCTGCAGGGGCTGGTAAAAGTAGTATTTCTAAAGTAGTGGCTAATGAATTAGGGTATTTATATATTGATACAGGTGCCATGTACCGTGGTGTAACATGGGCTGTTCTAGATAGTAATATCGATGTTAATGACCAAGAAGCTGTAGAAGCTTTATTGCCATCATTAAATTTAACATTAGAGCCTACTGCAACAGCATGTAAAGTTTTTGTTAAAGGTAAAGATGTAACATCATTAATACGACAACAACAAATCAATGAAAATGTATCTAAGATTGCTTCTTATAAAGGGGTTCGACAATATTTGGTAGAACGTCAACAAGCAATGGCCGCTATTGGTGGTGTTATTTTGGATGGTCGAGATATCGGCTCTGTTGTATTGCCTGATGCAGAGTTAAAAATATATTTAACTGCTTCTGTGGATGCTCGTGCTAAACGAAGATGGCTTGAAGTACAAGGCACACCAAATGAGCAGACTTTAGATGAAATTAAAAAGAATGTTGAAAGTCGCGATGAAATGGATAAGAATCGCGAGGAATCTCCTCTAGTATGTGTCGATGATGCAGTAGTTGTAGATTCTAGCGATATGAATTTCGATGAAACTGTGGCATATATGTTGAAATTGATACAGGAGACAATCAATCATGAATAAATTTTCTACCTGGTTATGGCGCACCGCTTTCTGGTTACGCTATAAGGTAGGTTATGGATTGAAAATATACGGACGCGATAATTTTCCTATGGAAGGTCCTGTTATCGTAGTACCAAATCACTTAAGTAATAATGATCCACCTATCTGTGGCTATGCCTTACCTAGACATGTACATTTCATGGCAAAACAAGAATTGTTTGTGAATCCTATTTCTCGTTTTATTTGTACTTGGCTTGGTGCATTCCCATTAAATCGAGGCGCTATCGATAAAGTTGCTATCCGTCATGCTATGGGACTGCTCAAAGATAATAAGGTATTAGGTATCTTTGCGGAAGGTAACCGTCAAAAAAGTGGTAAACTTGGTAAATTCCACGATGGAGCAGCATCAATTGCGCTAAGGACAGGGGTTAGCATCGTGCCTGTAGCTATCATTGGCTCTTATAATATGGAGCGAGATAAGGTAGCTTGTATTATTGGAAAACCAATACCTGTAGAAAAGGAAAAGGCTACCCCAGAAGCAATCAAAAAAGTAAATGATCAAGTTAAAGGTGAAATCCAACGAATGATTGATTCTTATCATGAAAATCGTGTAGAGGAGACTTTATGGAAATAATTTTGGCTGAAAACCATGGTTTTTGCTATGGTGTAAAAAGAGCCGTTGAAATGGCGAATGAAGCCGCGAACAGTGATGGCAAAAGTTATACATTGGGTCCTATTATTCATAACCCTCAAGTTGTAGGTCGTCTTGAAGATAAAGGGGTTAGTCCTGTTCAAGAAGTATCTGACATCGAAGAGGGGACAATGATTATACGATCACATGGTGTTGGCCCTGCTATTTATGAAGAGGCTGAAGAAAAGGGGTTAAACATTGTAGATGCTACATGCCCCCATGTTAAAAAGGCACAACAAGATGCGAAGTCTGTCATTGAAGATGGGATGACTTTGGTGATTTTGGGAGAAAAAAACCATCCTGAGGTCAAAAGCATTAATTTATGGGCGAATAACGAAGGCATAATCATTGAAGATGAAGAATCCGCCGAAAAACTACAAATTGTGGAAAAAATGGGTGTTGTTGTACAAACAACCTTTTCACAATTCAAATTTAACAGTATAATAGACATATTAGAGAAAAAATCTAAGAATCTTAAGGTTTTCAAAACGATATGCAATGCAACGCAAGAACGACAGAACTCTGCCGTTGAATTAGCACGTAATGTAGATCTTATGATTGTGGTAGGCGGTAAGAACAGCGGCAATACAAACCGATTGGCAGAGGTTTGTCGTGACGTTGGATGTACAACATATCACATTGAAACTTCTACTGAATTACAACTGGAATGGTTTAACCGAGTACAGACGGTAGGAGTAACAGCAGGAGCATCGACTCCCGACTGGATTATTAAGGAGGTCATTGAGACAATGAAAGATTTTGCAGAATTATTAGCAGCCGAAGGTCAAGAAGAATTTAAGAAAGGGAACGTTGTAGAAGGTACAGTAGTTCAAGTTGAAGATGAACGCGCTTATGTATCTTTTGGCTACAAAACTGAAGCCATTTTGAACAGAACTGAAATTTCTTATCCAGCACCAGAATCTGCCAAAGATGTGTTAAAAAATGGTGATGAAATTAAAGCAGTTATCATGAATCACATCAAAGAAGATAATCCTATTTATCTTTCCATGACTCGCTTGGCTAAAGATGAAGATTGGCAATATGTTATCGAAGCACAAGAAAAAGATGAAGCTATCGTATGTAAAGGTATTGATGCTATCCCAGCAGGTTTGGTAGTAACAGTTAAATCCCTTCGTGGTTTCATTCCATTGTCCCAAGGTGATGTTCACTTCGTGAAATCCTTGGACAACTTGGTTGGTACAGAATTCGAAGCTAAAGTACTTGAAATCGATGAAAAGAAAAACCGTTTGGTTCTTTCCCGTCGTGCAGTATTAGAAGTTGAACGTCAAGCTAAATTAGCTGAAGCATTGAAAAACATCAACGTTGGCGAAAACTATAAAGGTATCGTTCGTAAAATCATGCCTTATGGTGCTTTCGTAGATATCGGCGGTATTGAAGGTTTACTTCACATTTCCGACATTTCTTGGCAAAAAATCAAAAAAGTGGAAGATGTTCTTTCCGTTGGTCAAGAAATCGAAGTTAAATTACAATCCTTCGACGCTGAAAGCAACAAATTATCCTTGTCCTTGAAAGCTTTGTCTAAGAGCCCATGGGACGTAGCTGAAGAAACATTGCATGTTGGCGATGTTATCAACGGTAAAGTTGTTCGTTTGGTAGCTTACGGTGCATTCGTAGCTGTTAACGACGACATTCAAGGCTTACTTCACATTTCCCAAATTACAAAACAACGTAATGCGAAAGTTGAAGATTACTTGAACCGCGGTCAAGAAGTTGAAGTTAAAATCATTTCTCTTAACAAAGATGAAAAGAAATTGGGTTTGGCTTTAACTGAAATGATGGAATCCAAAGAAACTGCAGAAGACGCTGAATAATTCATTGTCTAATATAAAGGCTAACCAAGGTTTACTTGGTTAGCCTTTTTGCGTACTATACGTAGAATATGATAAAATATAGTAATGTATTAGATTAGATAATGAGGTGAAACTATGGCAAAACCATTAGTGGCCGTTGTAGGCCGTCCAAATGTAGGTAAATCTACACTTTTTAATGCCATTGTTAATAAACGTATCTCTATAGTCGAAGATATTCCCGGTGTTACAAGGGACCGTATTTACTTCGATGCAGAGTGGTTAAATCGTGAATTTACAATGATCGATACAGGTGGTATCGAATTCATCACGGAAAATAGCCATGTTATTCCAAAAATGATGCGATTACAAGCTGAATTGGCTATCGAAGAAGCGGATGTAATCTTATTTGTCGTTGATGGTAAACAAGGTATTGTACCAGCTGATGAAGAGGTTGCAAATATTTTGCGCGCTAGTGGTAAACCTGTAGTTCTTGTAGTTAACAAGATTGATAGCGTAAATCAAGAGCCTAATATTTATGAATTTTACAATCTTGGCTTAGGTGATCCTATTGGTATTTCTGCAAAAAATCTAATGAACTTAGGTGATTTGCTTGATGACACCGTGAAACATTTCCCTCCTGTAGGTACTAATGTGGATGATGAAGATACAATTCATGTTGCTATTATTGGTCGTCCAAATGTTGGTAAATCTTCTTTGACGAATGCATTATTGGGTCAAGATCGTGTTATCGTATCTGATGTAGCAGGTACTACTCGTGATTCCATCGATACATATTGGACTCATGGGGATCAAAAATTTGTATTGATCGATACAGCTGGTATGCGTCGCAAATCTAAAATTGATGAAGCTGTAGAACGATATAGTATTGTACGCTCTTTGCGATCCGTAGACCGTTCTGATATTGTTGTTCTTGTGCTAGATGCACAGGATGGTGTTACCGAACAAGACAAGAAGATTGCAGGTTATGCTTATGAAGCAGGTAAGGGTGTAGTCATTGTTGTTAATAAATGGGATCTTGTTGAAAAAGACGATAAAACAACATTGCGCTTTACTGAAGATATTTATGAAGAATTAGGTTTCTTGCAATTTGCACCGATTCTTTTTGCATCTGCTTTAACTAAGCAACGTATACATCGATTAGCAGATATGTTGAAATTCGTCTCCGAACAACAATATCGTCGTGTATCTACCGGTACGTTGAATCAATTGTTACAAGATGCGCAAACAGTAAATCCTGTACCATCTCGCAATGGTAGAATTCCTAAGATTTACTATATGACACAAGCAAGTGTCAAGCCACCGACCTTTATTTTGTTTGTAAATGAACCTGAGTTAATTCACTTCTCTTATATGCGTTTCTTAGAGAATCGATTGCGTGAATCCTTCGGTTTCGAAGGTACTCCAATTCGCTTAGTATTACGTGGCAAGAAACGGGATGATGAGGACTAATGGATATTATGATTATCGTTTATGCTGTATTAGCGTATTTTATTGGTTCAATTCCTAGTGGCTTAATCATTGGCAAAACATTCTTTAATACAGACGTACGCCAATATGGATCGAAGAATATAGGGGCTACCAATACATATCGTGTTATCGGTCTCAAAGCTGCATTACCAGTATTTTTATGTGATGCTCTAAAAGGTGCTGCTGGGGTAGTATTATTATCCTCTTATGGACCTATGTATATGATTTTAGGTGGTATCCTTGCTATGATGGGCCATAACTGGTCTATATTCTTAGGGTTCAAAGGTGGTCGTGGCGTTGCTACCGGATTAGGTGTTCTCATTGCTCTTTCTCCTTTAGTAGCATTGCTTTGCTTCCTTGTGTGGGGCATCATCGTATATTTCACCAAGCTTGTATCCTTAGGTTCTATTGTAGCTGCTGCATTAGTACCTGTATTGATGTACGTTACAGGTGAATCTTATTGGTTTGTTGGCTTTGGTGGATTGGCTGCGTTATTTGTTATAGTTCGTCACTGGGATAATATTAAACGTCTACTTGCAGGTAATGAGTTGAAAGTAGAACGTATTAAAAAGGATTAATGTATGAATGTTGTTGTTATAGGCTCTGGTAGTTGGGGCACAGCCCTTGCTATTAAATCCGTTTTAGCTGGAAATACTACAACTTTATATTGTCGTCGCCCAGAATTTGCTGACCAATTGGCTAAAGATTTAGAAAATAAAGATTACTTGCCGGGTGTAGAGCTACCTAAAGAGTTACTATATAGCTCTGATTTAGAGACTTCTATTAGAAATGCAGAAGTTGTTTTAATGGTTACACCTTCTGTACATGTTCGTACTAGCTTGGAGTCTATAAAGCCTTATGCGCATAAAAATCAATCTTATATTCTTTGTTCAAAAGGGGTTGAACGAACAACAGGTAAATTATTAACCACTGTTATGAAAGAGGTTCTAGGTCCAGTTGGTTGTCACTTGGCTGTTCTTTCTGGTCCAAATCACGCAGAAGAGATTGGGCGTAATTTACCGGCTGCTTCTGTATTAAGTACAGAGGATTTAGAGGTGGCTACTACACTTCAAAAAGCATTATGTAGCCAAAGTTTTAGAATTTATGCCAATACTGATATCATAGGTGTTGAACTTGCTGGTGCTACAAAGAATATTATCGCTTTAGCTGCTGGTATCGTTGATGGCCTTAAACTTGGCGACAATTGTAAGGCCTTATTATTAACGAGAGGCCTACATGAGATGACTCGCTTTGGGGTTGCCTTAGGTGCCCAGAAAGAAACTTACGCTGGTCTAGCCGGTATGGGCGATTTAATTGCTACTTGTATGAGTCCTCATGGTCGTAACCGTGCGGCTGGTCAAAAGCTTGCAGATGGTAAGACGATGGACTATATTATTAATCATACAAATATGGTGGTGGAAGGTTTTTTTGCCACCGATATTATATATAAAATGGCTTGTGAACATCAAATTGAAATGCCTATAACTAAAGCGTTGTATGAAATTTTATATGAGGAGAAATCGCCTGCTTTAGCCTTGGCTGAGTTAATGGGGCGCGATATTAAAATTGAAGTATCATAAATAAAAGATACTTTTAATTTGGTTATTTATATACTATAATTAATGAGTATAATCTTGTGAGGGTTGTATGCGAATTATTGGCGGAACTGCGAAGGGACATGCTATAAAAGCACCTAAAGGGGTTGATACTAGACCTACACTTGATCGTGTTCGGGAAAGTGTATTCAATGTATTAGCTAATAGAGGCATATTTGGTACAGACGTATTAGATATATTTTCTGGCACTGGTGCAGTAGCAATTGAAGCCTTAAGTCGCGGTGCAGCACATGCAGTAGCGGTAGACTTTAAAACGGGAAAATTAATTTTAGAGAATGCTAAACATTGTCGTGTGGATGATCGGTTAGAAATTATTCCGAGGAAACTTTCACAATTAAAAAATTATATAGTGGGACGACAGTTCGATTATATTTTTTCTGATCCGCCATATGAGAATGGATTTATACAAGATACCATAGATTTGGTTGTGACCTATGATTTATTAAAACCTGAAGGTGTTTTATTACTAGAACATCATAAGGATGAGGTTTTTAGTTTACCTGAATCATGGGAGTGTATAAAAGAACAGAAATTTGGTTATACGATAGTTTCCTATTTTGTAAACATAGCTGAAAGGAGCTAATCCTGTGCGTATAGGTGTATGTCCGGGTAGTTTTGACCCAGTTACTAATGGACATGTTGATATTTTTGAACGGGGCAGTCGATTAGTTGATAAATTAATCATTGCTGTTAGCTCGAATCCGAATAAAAATTCCTTATTTACCATGGAAGAACGGGTTGCGATGATTCAAAATTCTGTCAAACATATTCCTAATGTTGAAATTGATTGTACAGGTGGTTTGCTTAACGAGTATGTTAAATCAAAGAATGCTACTATTATCATTCGTGGTTTACGTGCATTGAGCGACTTTGAATATGAATTTCAGCGTGCTTTGTTTGCGAAATATTTGGATGATGACATCGAAACAGTATTTATTATGACAAATAACAAATACTCTTTTGTCAGCTCCACAGGTATTCGAGAACTAGCTAAATTTGGTGGTAAACTAGATGGCCTTGTTCCGGATGATGTTAAGGAAAAACTTGAAGAACGATTTAATACGGTCCATAATAAATAGGGGTGAATTGTATGAAAACAGAAAAATTATTAGAAGATTTAGAGGTTCTTATTGAATCTAGCAGCCGTATTCCTATGACTACAAAACGTATGGTTGAGGAAGACGAAATTATGCGTATTATCGATTCTATTCAAGAGTCCTTACCATTGGAACTTGAAGAGTCTCGTCGTATTGTAGCTGATAAGGATAAAGTATTAGCTGATGCTCAACGTCAAGCTGAAACTTTGATTGATCAAGCTAAAGACTACATTGCTAAATTAACAGCAGAAAGTGAACTTGTTAAACAAGCTCAAGAACAAGCTAATCAAATTATCAATGCTGCGAATCAATCCTCTGAAGAATTGAAATCCAGCTCCATTCAATATGCTGGCGACGTTCTTAAATACGTAGAAAATAACTTAGAGAAAACATTGGAAAGCTTACGTCAAAATCGTGAAAGTTTAAAACAGACTGAACAACGTACAGAAGAAAACCAATAATATAAATTAACGGCTAGATACATTGTATCTAGCCGTTTTTCTTTTATTCGTTATAATTGTCAGGTTTTTTAGGCTCTACAATCATAGTTTGATGTGTATTAAAAATAACAAAACCTAAAGGCGATCCAGGCGGTTTTTTGATATTTTTAATGTATGTATAGTCTACAGGAACTTTACTAGTTTCTCGTGCCTTACTAAAGTAGGCTGCATATTGTGCTACTTTAGATAAGATCATATCATCTGGTTTAACATTAAGTCTAAGAATAAGGTGAGAGCCTTGAATGTCTTGCGTGTGGAACCAAATGTCCGTTGGTTTAGCAAAACGATGCGTTAAATATTCATTTTGCTGATTGTTACGACCGATAAACATTTCACCTTCGTCAATTGTTAAGTGAATGTAGTTAGATTTACCTAACTTGTAGGATAGGGGCTTTTTCGATTTTTTTATAATGCCCGCATCCATACATTCTTTGCGGATTTCCTCTAAACTTTCACGAGTAGTTGCAAGCGATATACTATACAAAATTGACTTTAAGTATTCAAGTTTTGTAGTACTTGCGTTAAGTTGGTACTCACCGCTGACCATACGATTCTTCAGTTTAGTGTAAAGTTTGTAGTACCATTGTGCATTTTCTACAATCGTTAGATTTGGCTTTAATGGTATTGTTAGCATTTCTCCTTCATCAGAAAGAAGATTTTGTAATTCAATAGAAGGTTCGTATTGCACTTGAAGATGTGCATTAATCATTAATAGATCACCATATAATTTATAGGTATCCATTTTATTCGTGTCTTCTAATTCCTCTTTAATTTTTTTGTGACGACCTTCTTCTTTTTTGATGGCCGCCGTCAAAATCTTTTCTAGCTCTTTATCCGCTGTGTGGATTGCTTTTGTACTGTGAATTGTTTCTTCTAAAGCTTCAGAAATAGTTTCGTATGTTTTCACAACATTATAGTTGTGTAAGATAAAGGTAGAATATGCTTTTTTATGGTTATCATTTACTAAGGAGAGTAATCCATTGCCGTTTTGAAGCATCATTTTTAAATCGTACAAAGCATTTGCTAACTTGTCGACTTGTGATGCCTCTAAATCAGTTATAATTTCATCACCATTTAAATTAGCGTTATATAAAACCTCATCAAGTAAAGGTTTACCAAAGCCGTTAAAAATAGCGCGAATAGATTGTTGAACGCTGCCATTACCAAAGGAGACTAGTAGATTTCTAATCTCATTATAATCAAAGTCCATTAGACTAACGCGATTAGCATTTGGTGGTAACTCGTATTGAAGTTTAGGGCTAATAGAACGCTCACGGTTCATCAGTGGAGAAACATGAATTAAAGATTCTAAGATAACTCCATCTTGAACAAAGATACAGTTAGAATATTTGCCCATTAACTCAACATAAATAAGTGTACTTGTAATGGAACCATCCATTTCTAGTTTATCCGTTTGGATACACATAATACGGTCCCCATTGATTTGCTCAACTTTTACAATGCGGCTACCTTCGATATGTTTACGTAAGAACATACAAAGTGAGCTAGGCTCTTTTGGTAAATCTTGCAGTGGCTTGCTAAGATACATGGCTGGGGTAGCACCTACGGTGATGATCAAGTTTTGATCTTCATTAAGGGCTCGAATTTTAAATAATAGTGTAGTTTTATCTATTTGATATAGTTTTTGTATTTGGCCAGTTTGTAATCGCTCATTTAGCTCTTTAGCGAGTACAGACATGGTAAGACCGTCTAAATTCATAGTACTCCTTTCAAATTTATTTAGAAGTATAGTTTAGTATACCATAGTGTACATATAATTCTTAGTATTTAAACACGGATTGTGTAATTCGTGGTACAATAATAAAAACTACTAAGGAGGATATCTTATGAAAAGTATGACCGGTTTTGGTTCTGGTACAGCAACCAAAGATGGCATTACCTGTACGATAGAAATTAAGTCCGTCAATGCACGTTTCTTGGATTTATTTATACGTTGTCCAAAACAAATGAATCCTTTTGAAAGTATCATTCGTGGGATGGTACAAGATCGTATAAATCGCGGTAAGGTAGAGGTATCGGTTTCTATTCAAGATGCAGGTGAGAGACCTAAAACTTTTACTATAAATAGTGTATTAAGAAAACAAATTCAAGAATTGCTCGTTCAAGAAGAATTTTATGATGATCCTAAAAAGGTACCATTACAAGCTGTAAATTCAATTTCTAATGATTGGATTCAACAACAAGATACTCCCATTGCAGAAGAGGTACTTTCTGATATAGTGAAAGAATCTACAGGTTTTGCATTAGATGCTTTGATTGCTATGCGAACTGTGGAAGGTGAACATATTCAACAAGATTTAGTGAGCCGTATCGCCACACTAGAAAATATTATTTCTCATATTGATACTAATAAATCTGGTGCTGTAGAAGCGTATCGTGAACATATTAGAAGTAAAATTCAAGAGTATTTAGTTTCTTTAGAATCAAGTATCAGCGAAGAGCGTTTTCTACAGGAAATTGCTATATTAGCTGATAAGACTGATATTACTGAAGAGATTGTCCGATTCAGCTCACATGTGGTACAATTAAAAAACACACTTACAGATGAAAATCCAATCGGTCGAAAGGTCGATTTTATTTTGCAAGAAATGAATCGTGAAGTAAATACAATTGGATCCAAGGCTATGGATTCCAATATTACAGAGTTTGTGGTTCAACTTAAATGTGAGTTAGAGAAAATTAGAGAACAAGTACAGAATGTAGAGTAATAGGAGGTCCATGAATGAGTATTCAATTGCTGAATATAGGCTTTGGTAATATGGTATCTGCGAACCGTGTTATGGCTATCATTAGTCCTGAATCTGCACCGATTAAGCGAATGGTTCAAGATGCTAGAGATAAGGGCCTGCTCATTGATGCTACATATGGTCGTAAGACTCGTGCTGTATTAGTTATGGATAGTGGTCAAATTGTATTATCTGCAATTCAACCGGAAACCGTAGCACATCGACTTGTGCAACATGATGTAGATGTAGATACAGTGGAATCATAGGAGTACATATGTCAGACAGAGGATTATTAATCGTTATATCCGGGCCATCTGGCGCAGGTAAAGGTACGATTTGTGCGAATATTCGTAAAGAAATGCCTAATTTAGTTTATTCCGTTTCTATGACCACACGTGCACCGCGTGTTGGTGAAGAGGAAGGGGTTAACTATTTCTTCCGCTCCAAGGAGGAATTTGAGACTTTACTCAGTGAAGATGCATTCTTGGAGTATGCAAAGGTATATGATAATTACTATGGTACGCCTAAACAACATGTAATGGATTTATTAGATGATGGTAAAAGTGTACTATTAGAAATTGATATTCAAGGTGCTATGCAAGTTAAGGAACGCTTTAGTGATGCCGTATTTATTTATATTGTACCGCCATCCTTAACTGAATTATCTGAACGATTACATAATCGTGGTACTGATGCAAAAGAGGTTATTGATAAACGATTGTCATTAGCTTGTTCTGAATTGGCATTAGCTCATCGCTATGACTATATAGTTGTAAATGATGATCTTGCAGATGCGTCAGAGAAGGTTGCATCTATTTTACGGGCTGAATCATGTAAGATTAGTCGCAATAAAGAGCAAATTCAATTTATTTATAAACAATATAAAGAGTCTAAGGAGAAGTGATAGTATGATGGTAAAACCTCCATTGAAAAAATTGGAAAGTCAAGTAGATAGCAAATACACTTTGGTAACATTGGCAGCTAAACGAGCTCGTGAACTAACAGATGGTGAACCATGCTTAGCTGAATCTACACATGCAACTGACAAGCCTGTTTCCTTGGCATTCTATGAAATTGCCGAAGGTGAAGTGACGTATAAACGTACTAAAGAAGGCATTAAATAAGATAAATCAATTCCTTGTATCCTTGATACAAGGAATTTTTAAAAGGAGAAGAACATGCGCGGAAAACATATCATTGTCGCAGTCTCTGCTGGTATTGCAGCATATAAGGCAATTGAAGTGGTTAGTCGTCTTCGTAAAAAAGGGGCAGAGGTCAAGGTTGTGATGACTCGTAATGCTACGAATATTGCATCACCATTGACCTTTGGTGAGATTAGTGGTCACCCTGTAGCATTAGACATGTTTGAACAAGTGCATCAATGGGATGTGGAGCATATTGCATTGGCTACATGGGCTGATGCGTATGTAGTAGTACCAGCTACGGCTAATGTAATTGGTAAAATCTATGCTGGTATTGCAGATGATATGTTGACTACTACTATTTTGGCAACTACAGCACCTAAATATATTTGCCCTGCTATGAATACAGAAATGTATAACAATCCAATTACGCAACGTAACCTAGAAGGTCTACGTTCCTTGGGTTATCATATTATGGAACCAGCTGAAGGTTGGCTTGCTTGTGGCGTTACAGGTGTTGGTCGCTTACCAGAGCCTGTAGCTATTGTAGAATGGCTTGAAGCTCAACTGTGTAAAACTTCTGAACTTGAAGGTACTACAGTGCTTGTCACTGCTGGTGGTACTCAGGAGAACATAGATCCAGTTCGTTATATTGGAAATCGTTCAAGCGGTAAAATGGGATATGCTATTGCTGAACAAGCTGTACGAATGGGTGCGAATGTTATTTTAGTGAGTGCCCCTACATCTTTATCAGTACCAAGTGGTGTTGAATTTGTTCCAGTAGATTCTGCACTTTCCATGCAAGAAGCTGTTGAATCTAGATATAAAAATGTAGATGTTGTGGTTATGGCGGCAGCGGTTTCCGATTTTAGAGTGCTTCATAAAGCGGAGCAAAAGATTAAGAAAATGGAGTCTATGACGCTAGAGCTTGTAAAAAATCCAGATATTTTACAAGGCTTAGGCTCTCAAAAAGAACATCAAATCCTTGTTGGCTTTGCGGCAGAAACAGAGCATGTAATCAAGTATGGTCAAGATAAAGTTGCTAGAAAAAATCTTGATATGCTTGTAGCAAACGATGTAAGTAAATCTAATGCTGGATTTAACGTAGATACAAACGAAGGTTATTTCTTATATCCTGATAAAGATCCTAAAGAAATGGCTAATATGAAGAAATCTGAATTAGCTCAATATATTATGAAGGAAGTAGTTGAGTTAGTAGCAAATAAACACCCCTAATATCAAATTTTTTGTGTGTAGTTTGAGAAAGGTGTGTTGTTTATATGTTTGCTATTCAAAAAGCATATTTAAATGGGTCCTTAAGTAAAGATAAATGGAGTAATAATATTACTGCTGGCTTAGTGGTAGGAGTAGTAGCATTACCTTTAGCTATGGCCTTTGCTATCGCTAGTGGTGTTACACCTCAAGCTGGTATTTATACGGCTATTATTGCCGGTATCTTTGTATCTTTGTTTGGCGGCTCACCCGTGCAAATAGCAGGGCCTACAGGAGCCTTTATTGTCTTATTGAGCAGTATCGTTGTTAATTATGGTTTTGATGGCTTGCAAATTGCAACCATGATGGCTGGCGTTATGCTTATTTTAATGAGTATAGCCAAATTAGGTACTGTTATTAGATTTATACCAACGCCGGTTATTATGGGCTTTACTGCGGGTATCGGTGTTACTATTTGGGTAGGCCAATGGCCATACTTCTTTGGATTCCCTCAGTTACCGTATATACCTCATTTCCATGAAAAATTATGGGCTATGATTCAATCATTGCCGTATTCTGATATACCAACCTTAGGGATTGCTTTACTGAGTTTAATCATTTTATTAGTTTTGCCGAAAATTCCTTATATTAATAAAGTTCCAGCTCCTATTGTAGCCATGATGGTCGCTACAGTCATACAAGCTGTTTATCAGTTTCCTACCGTTTTGACTATAGGTAGTGCTTTTGGTGGTATTCCACAAGGCTTACCTGCATTTTCCGTGCCACACTTTGATGTTGATAAAATCTTGACATTAATTGGTCCAGCTTTTACAATTGCCATGCTAGGTGCTATTGAGTCCTTATTGTCTGCAGTAGTGGCAGATGGTATGAGTGGTACTAAGCATGAGTCTAATACGGAGCTATTTGGACAAGGGTTAGCCAATATTTTTGCACCTTTGTTCGGCGGTATTGCATCCACAGGTGCAATTGCTCGAACGGCTACCAATATTCGGCAAGGCGGTAATTCTCCAATAGCAGGTATTGTTCACGCTATTACATTAGGGGCTATTTTATTATTTTTAGCTCCTTATGCTGTCTACATTCCATTAGCATCTATGGCAGCAATATTGTTTGTAGTATCTTATAATATGAGTGATGCACCGCGTTTTATACGAATGCTCATCTTAGCACCAAGACCAGATCAGATAATCTTATTGCTCACCTTTTTCTTAACGATTTTTACCGATTTGGTAGTTGCTGTAAACGTTGGTGTGGTCCTTGCAGTCTTACAGTTTATGCGTAAAATGGTTAATACTATCGATGTCCATGAAGCGAGTTGTGCTGAATTATCTGAACAAATTAAGCACGAAATAACACTTCATCCTGACATTATGGTATATACCGTGGAAGGACCTTTATTCTTTGGTGCCATCAGCGCTTTTGATAGAGCCTTAAGTTCTATACATAAAGATCCAAAATATTTAATTATTCGTTTTGTAAAGGTGCCGTTTGTAGATTTGACGGGATTACGTATTCTGCGAGGCATCATAGAAGAACTTCAAAAGAGAGGCATTGAAGTTTTACTTAGCGATGTGAGTTATGATATTCGTAGAGAAATGTATAAATCTGACTTTTTAGATGTTCTAGGACGTCATCATATGTATCGACTGTTTGAAAGTGCTCTTCATAAAGCTGAACATGATTTAGCCTTAAAAGATGGTAAAGAAGTATAATAATGACTTGCTTTCTCACTGTAAATACACTATAATATTTCTGTAACTCATCAAGAGTAGCGGAGGGATAGGCCCTGTGAAGCTACAGCAACCATTCCAAGGGGAAAAGGTGCTAATTCCTATGACAAATGTCGTTAGATGGGAGGGTCTCTCATGAGTACATGAGAGGCTTTTTTTCGTATTAGGAGGATAAAATGGCTGAAAAACATATGTTTTTTACTTCTGAATCTGTTACTGAAGGCCATCCAGATAAAATAGCTGACCAAATTTCTGATGCTGTTTTGGATGCGATTATTGAAAAGGATCCAACTGCTCGTGTAGCTTGTGAAACTTTAGTTACTACTGGTCTAGTTCATGTAGTAGGTGAAATTTCTACTCACACTTATGTAGATATTCCTCGCATCGTACGTGATACAGTTCGTGAAATTGGTTATACACGTGCAAAATTCGGTTTTGACTGTGATACTTGTGGTGTCCTTGTATCCATTGATGAACAGTCTGCTGATATCGCTATGGGCGTTGATGAAGCACTTGAATCTAAAGAAGGTAATGGTGAAGCACTTGATAAAATTGGTGCTGGTGACCAAGGTATGATGTTTGGTTATGCATCTAATGAAACACCTGAACTCATGCCTTTACCAATTTCTTTGGCACACCGCTTGTCCCGTCGTTTGGCGGAAGTTCGTAAAGATGGCACTTTAACATATCTTCGTCCAGATGGTAAAACTCAAGTTACTGTTGAATATGTTGATGGTAAACCTAAACGTATTGATACAATTGTTATCTCCACACAACATAGCCCTGAAGTAACTCAAGAACAAATTAAAACTGATTTGAAACGCTATGTTATCGATGCGGCTTTACCTGCAGAATTTGTTGATGAAAATACTAAATACTTCATCAATCCAACTGGTCGTTTCGTAATCGGTGGCCCTCATGGTGATGCTGGTTTAACTGGCCGTAAAATCATTGTAGATACTTACGGTGGTATGGCTCGTCATGGTGGTGGTGCTTTCTCTGGTAAAGATCCATCTAAAGTAGACCGTTCTGCAGCATATGCAGCTCGTTATGTAGCTAAAAACGTTGTAGCAGCAGGTCTTGCTGATAAATGTGAAGTACAAGTTGCTTACGCTATTGGCGTTGCACATCCTGTATCTGTATTGGTGGATACGTTTGGTACAGCTCGCATTGAGGAAACCAAAATTCAAGAACTCGTTAAGAAACATTTCGACCTTCGTCCAGCAGGTATTATTGAAATGCTTGATTTGTTAAAACCTCATTATCGCAAAACTGCAGCATATGGTCACTTTGGTAGAACTGATGTAGATTTACCTTGGGAGCGTACTGACAAAGCAGCAATTTTAAAAGCTGAAGCTGGCTTATAATACAAAAGGTCTTAGTAGAATTTCTACTGAGACCTTTTATAGTAAATGAAAGGATATGAGTCTATGCGTGTAGCACAAGTTATTATTAACAGACCTGCCAAACAACTTCATAAACCATTGAGCTATCTAATGCCTGAAAAGTTTGGTAACGTACTACCTGGTACTCGCGTACTCATTCCTTTAGGTCATAGTCGTGAAGAAGGAATCCTCATTGGTTATGAAGAATTAGTTGAGCCACCTGAGTTCACGTTGCGAAATATAGTGCAAGTATTAGATAGTGAGCCTTGGTTTACACCAGAAATGATGGATACGGCACGACGTTTAAATGAGTATTATCTTTTTTCTTATGGTGATGCACTACGATTATTTACAGTAAATAAAACATTGAAATCCTATGAGGCACCAAAAGAAGAATGGCTTGTAGTTATGCCTGATTTTTCAATAGATCAATTTAGTGAACGAAAAAAGAAACAACGTGAATTAGCGCAATACTTACTTGAAGTCGGTGGTGCGTCCAAGGCACTATTATTAGCTAAAGGCTTTTCTCGCATGGTCATAAAACAAGTAAGTGAAGCTAAAGGGATTACTATTGAATCACGTTTTAAAGCCACAAAAACGACCTTTACGGAGCTTTTAACGGAAGAGGTGAATATTCCTCTTACTCAAGCTCAACAATCCGTATATGAGCCTATACAAGAGGCTATGAATAGTCATGAGCATAAAACCTTCTTACTTCATGGTGTAACCGGTAGCGGTAAAACTCAATTATATTTACGAGCTACAGCAAAATGTATTAGTCAAGATAAGACTGCTATTATCTTGGTGCCTGAAATTATATTGACCGATCAAATTGTGCGACGATTTGTGGAAACCTTTGGCGATGAAGTTGTCGTATTCCATAGTAAATTGACGGTACAACAACGCAATAATAATTGGGAACGGTTGCGTCGTAAGGATAGTCATATTATTATTGGTGCCCGTTCGGCTGTGTTTGCTCCTGCTGAGGATATCGGTCTTATTGTTGTGGATGAAGAACATGATACATCTTATAAACAAGAAGATATGGTTCGATACCATGCCCGTAATGTTGCCTTATGGCGTGGTGAAGCACATAATTGTCCTGTGATTTTAGGTTCTGCTACACCAGCTATTACTTCTTACTATAAAGCTAAGCAAGGCGAGTATCATTTGCTTGAGCTACCTCATCGTATTTTTGAACAACCTATGCCAAAGGTAACTATTGTTGATATGAAGGAAGAAATTCTTCATGGCAATTACTCTGTTTTTTCTGACGCTATGAATAGGTTGGTTGAGAAAACATTACATGAACATAATCAAATGATTATTCTGTTGAATAGACGTGGTTATAGTACCTTTGTAATGTGTCGCGATTGCGGGGAAACTATTATGTGTCCTCATTGTGATGTAGCGATGGTCTATCATCAATCAGGTGAGGAATTGCGCTGTCACTATTGTGAACATCACGAACCGATTCCTACGGTTTGTCCAAAGTGTAATAGTAAACGCATTAAATTCTTTGGCTCAGGTACACAAAAGGTAGAGGAAGAGTTGCGACGTCATTTTAAATCGGCCCGCATTGCCCGCCTTGATCAAGACGTAACTAAAAACAAACAAATGGCAGAAGATATCTTACATGACTTTGGAGCTCATAAATACGATATTTTATTGGGAACCCAAATGGTATCTAAAGGTCATGACTTTAAAGATGTAACAGCGGTTGGTATTTTAACAGCTGATTCGGTTTTAAATATTCCTGTATATACTGCTTCTGAAAGAACTTTTGATTTGCTTACCCAAACCTCTGGGCGTGCTGGTCGAGGGGATAAAACAGGCAGTGTTGTAATACAAACATATAATCCGTTAAATTATGCTATAATAAAGAGTAAGGCTCATGATTATGTAGGCTTTTACCATGAAGAAATTCAAAATAGAAAAGCTTTAGGATATCCTCCATTTAGAGAAATGATTCACATGGTAGTGCGTCATCAAGATATGGAAACCTTAGAGTCTATTGCAAATCGAATAGTAGATGATTTGGAGGCTCATAAAGGGGATGAAGATATTCTTATTAATGGTCCTTACGAAGCAACTATAAAAAAGGTACGGGACATGTATCGCTTAGCGATTATGATCCGTGGTACTGATTTAACGAATTTGAAAGAATATATATATAACTCATGGGTTTTCACGCAAGAAGGGCTTCTGATTGACGTGGATCCTGTGTAGTATAGGAGTGTCAATGGCAGTATTAGATGTTGTAAAAGCAGGTCATCCCGTTTTGAAACAAGTAGCGGAACCTGTAGAACATGTTAATAAAAAACTTAGAGCCCTTATCGATGATATGGCTGAAACTATGTATAAAACGGAAGGTGTAGGTCTTGCTGCACCTCAAGTAGCTGTTTCTAAACGAATTATCGTAGTAGACGATCAAGTTGGTAGTGGCCTTATTGCATTAATTAATCCTGAAATTACACATGCTGAAGGCTCTCAAGTAGGACCTGAAGGGTGTTTAAGTGTACCTGGTTATTATGGAGATGTAGAACGTTTTAATAAGATCACCGTTAAAGGTATTGATCCACATAACAAAAAGGTTACTATTAAAGCGGAAGGCTTCTTAGCTCGTATTTTCCAGCATGAAATCGATCATTTAGAGGGTCATTTATTTATAGAAAAAGCGACAAACTTACGATTGATTGCAGATCATCCAGAGGAGAAAGAAATTGTCTAATCATAATCCTTTACGTATTGTCTTTATGGGAACGCCAGACTTTTCTGTTCCCACTTTAGAAGCGCTAATTCAAGCAGGACATACTATTGTTGGTGTGTACTGTCAGCCAGATAAACAAAAGGGTCGTGGCAAACAAGTTCAAATGCCACCGGTAAAGGTAGCTGCTTTAAAACATAACTTACCTGTTTATCAACCTGTTACTTTACGGGATGAGCAAGTGCAAGCAGAATTAGAAGCATTAAAACCTGATGTAGTAGTAGTTATTGCATATGGTAAAATCTTACCGCCATGGCTAATTCGATTGCCTCAATATGGGTGTATCAATGTACATGCTTCTATTTTGCCTAACTATAGAGGGGCTGCGCCGATTCACTATGCCATTCTAAATGGGGATACTAAAACAGGTGTTACCATTATGCACATGGATGACGGACTTGATACCGGTGATATTATCGATATCGTGGAGACTGATATTTTACCTGGTGAAACGACAGGACAGTTATTTGAACGTATAGCGGAGCTTGGTGGTGAAACAATTGTTCCCGTATTAACTCGTTGGGTTAATGGGGAAATTGTGGCGACGCCACAAGATGATACAATGGCTACATATACTGCTAAGATTACAAAAGAAATGGGGCAAATAGACTGGTCTAAGCCTGCAAATGAAATTGTAAATCTTATTAGAGGACTTAATCCAGCACCTGGATGTTATACTTACCTCGATGGAAAACGTTTAAAAATATGGTCTGGAGAAGTGGTTCCAAGTGATACGACTCACTGTTTGATAGATATCCGTGGTAAACATGTACCAATTGCTATATCAGCCACAACTGTGCCTGGTACAATCGTATCTAAAATAGACGGTTTAGGTGTATTTTGTGGTGATGGAAATATAATTCTATTAACAGAAGTCCAACCAGAAAATAAAAAGCGCATTTCTGCTACAGATTTTATTAATGGACATCAGATAAAGGAAGGTATCGTTTTTGGGGACTCAAATTAAACAGTACGAAACGTATCCGTTATACCTAATATTATCAACTATTACATGTGCTTTGCTCACTGCAGTACTTGGTTTTCTAATGTATGTATTAGAACCTGGGTTATTACAATTACATCCTATTGCACCTGTTATGAGTAGTATAGTTCTTTCTATTCTGATAGGTATTATATGGTTATTGTGTTTATCTCTTATTGTTGCAACTTTAGGTATTATACGGTTACATCCTATTGTTTTAAGATTAGCCAATCAGTTTATATATGGACTATTTCCATTAACCTTGGCTATCGGTAAGGTGAGAGGGGTTACTAAGGATCAACTTCGTCAGTCTATGATTGATTTAATTAATCATCTTGTGATGCTTGATATGTATACGGTTGATCCAGAACGTATATTATTATTGACGCCACATTGTCTACAAGAAAGCTCGTGTGTTCATAAGGTTACACATGACGTATACAACTGTAAGCAGTGTGGGCGATGTCAAGTTGGTAGCTTATTACAAGTGGCTAAAGACTACGGGTGTCAATTTATAGTTGTCACTGGAGGTACTTTAGCGCGAATGAAGGTAAAGGAAGCGCGGCCAAAAGCTATTGTAGCAATAGCTTGCGAACGAGATTTAGCAAGCGGTATGGCTGATGTATTTCCCATCCCAGTTATTGGCGTATTAAATGAACGTCCTAATGGGCCGTGTTGTAATACAACCGTAGATCCTGAACGTGTTCGTGCAGTAGTAGAACAATTGATTGGTAGGAATAGTGATGTTAGAAGTAAAGAATAACCAACAACAGAATATTCGGTTGCTTGCTGTGAAAGCATTGAGCGATATTAATCGTAATGGTGCTTATGCAAATATTAAGTTGCAAGAGTATTTACAAAAATATCATTTATCCGATTTGGATCGACGGTTTTTTACAGAACTTGTATATGGTGTTATTCGTAGAAAAAATTATTTAGATGCCATAATTGTTCACTTTGCAAAACGACCTTTGAAGAAACTTTCTTCTATGGTTGTGGAAATCCTTAGACTTGGGATTTACCAAATTATCTACATGGATAAGGTTCCTGAAAGTGCGGCGGTCAATGAATCTGTTAAACTTGCTAAGAAGTTAACACGAGGATTATCTGGTTTTGTAAACGCTGTATTGCGATCCGTTTTGCGTGAATGCGATAGTATTTCTATTGGTGAACTTGCTAAGTCTGAAGCCGAAGAGATTTCTTTCATCTACAATCAACCGTTATGGCTTGTCAATTTGTGGATGAATGAAATGGGCAAAGATAAGACCGTAGACCTATGTGCTTGGTTTAATGAACAACCTCGTTTAACAGCACGTATTAATACGGTGAAAGTATCAATCGAGGATTGTATAAAAGAGCTACAAAATCTAGGATGGACTATTGAACAAGATAAAGATATTCCTGAAGTAGTGTATATTGATAGTCACCAAGGGCACTTAGAAAAAGCAAAACCAGTTATAGAAGGTCATATTACCTTTATGGATAAAGCGTCTATGCTCGTTGCCCATGTAGTTGATCCTCAACCAGGGGAACGTATCTTAGATTGCTGTGCCGCACCAGGTGGTAAGTCTATGCATATGGCTAGCCTTATGAATAATACGGGCGCTATTATGAGTTGTGACATTTATGACCATAAGTTAGATCTTATGAATCAGAATGCAGAACGATTAGGCGTATCTATTGTTTCTACTAAATTACAAGATGGTCGATCTTTACCTGATAATTGGAAGGAACAATTTGATCGTGTCTTAGTTGATGCCCCTTGTTCTGGCCTTGGCATATTACAAAAGAAATTAGATATGCGATGGCGTAAAACAGAGGACTTACTAAATGAATTACCTCCATTACAGCTTGAAATATTAGAAAAAGCGTCTGAAATGGTTAAGGTTAATGGCTATTTAGTATATTCCACATGTACTATCAATAGAGGGGAAAATGAGGATGTATTGGAAAAATTTCTAGCAACTCATAAGAACTTTGTTATCGACCCTGTATCCTATGAAGGGTTACCACCGGCTATAGATGGTATGATTTTGACATATCCTCCGCGAGATCATATGGATGGATTCTTTATGGCTCGTATGAAACGCCTATCATAATATAAGAAATGGAGTACCATGATAGAATTATTGGGTAAGTCTTTAGAAGAATTACAATCTATCTTTAAGACCCATAATATACAAAAGTTTCGAGCGAAACAGTTAATCGACTATATCTATCATAGATATGTGTTCGATTTTCAAGAAATGACACAATTCCCAAAAGAATTGCGTCAATGGTTAAGTGATAATTGTATTATCTCTTTGCCTACATTAATTACAGAATCTATATCTCCAGATGGAAAGACTAGAAAAATCCTATTGGAGATGACAGATCAAAGCCGAGTAGAAGCTGTTTTGATGGAGCAACACTATGGTTACTCAGTATGTGTTTCGTCACAAGTAGGCTGTGCTATGGGCTGTGTATTCTGTGCCTCTACACAAGGTGGCTTATACCGCGACTTAACAGTGGCTGAAATCCTTGGTCAAGTCGTTATTTTTGGAGCTCTTACTAAAGAACAAATACATTCTGTTGTTGTTATGGGTGCAGGGGAGCCATTACAAAATTATGATAATGTGTTACAAGCTTTGCAATTGTTACACGAGCCGGTAATTTGTAATATTAGTTATCGTAAGATGACTATTTCCACTTGTGGTTGGGTTCCTAATATTTATAAATTAGCTGATGAAGGTTTGCCTATAACGTTGGCCCTTTCATTACATGCTACAAATAATGAAGTACGTCGTAGTATCATGCCCGTTGGTGCCCGTTATGAATTGACGGAAGTCTTAGATGCGGTAAAATATTATTATGATACAACACAACGTCGTATCACCTTTGAGTATATCCTCATAGATTCTGTAAATGCATCTATGGAGGAGGCTCATGCATTGGGACAAATCTGTAAGGATTTTCCAAATTGTCATGTTAACTTAATTCCTGTTAACGGCAATGAACATATTGAATTATATAAACCATCTATTACGAATATGAATACATTTAAAGACATCGTTGGTTCCTATGGAGTATCTGTAACGGTACGAAAGGAAATGGGCGATGCAATCCAAGCCGCATGTGGGCAATTAAAAGCTGCTCATGGTCGGAAAAAGGAGAATCATGAATAATTTTGTTGGTTTAAGTAAAATTGGACTTGTGCGGCAGCGCAATGAAGACCGTTTCTTTATTGATGGTAACGTTTGCGCTGTCACTGATGGCATGGGTGGTTATAGCGGTGGTGAAATCGCTAGTACGTATGCTGTAGATGAAATAAGAGAATATTTGGCCTCCCTTGAAACGGTGGGTCAACAAGATTTATGCGACGCTATCATTCACGCTAATCAACGCATTGTTAATCGCGTGGCTAGTGAAGAACGCCTTGCTGGTATGGGGACTACCGCTGTAGTTACAGCAATAAAAGATAATCAGTTATATTGGGCAAGTGTTGGTGATAGTCGTTTGTATATATATAGGGATGGTCTTTTAAGACAAATTACTACGGATCATTCTATGGTACAAGAATTATTAACTGCTGGAGAGATTACAAAGGATGAAATGCTAAGTCACCCTCAACGTAATTTATTGACACGCGCTGTCGGTGTCGATGAAGTATTAGAGGTTGATAGTGGCATTGAGTCGATTCTTCCCGGTGATCGTATTTTACTCTGTACTGATGGATTAAGTGGCTATGTAACAGATGATGTAATTGCCTCTGCATTGCAATCGTCTGATGATAACATGATGGTTGTTGAATCATTGATGGATACTGTTTATGAAGTCGGAGCAGGAGATAATGTGACCATTGTAGTGGGAACAATCTAATCTAGAAATGGAGAAATAATGAGTACTATGAATATAAAAGGTATACTTCTAGATAACCGCTACCGAATTGTTGATAAAATTGGCGTTGGTGGAATGGCTGACGTATACCTAGGAGAAGATACCTTATTAGGTAGACAAGTAGCAATTAAAGTATTGCATGCAAACTTTGCTAATGATGATGAATTCGTAACTCGCTTTAAGCGAGAAGCGCAAGCTGCAGGTAAATTAAATCATCCAAATATTGTAAATATGTATGATGTAGGATTTGATCAAGATTTACACTACATCATCATGGAATATGTAAACGGTGAAACGCTAAAAGAATATATTACTCGTCATGGCAGACTATCCATAGATGAGGCTGTTAAGTTTACTATTGCCATAGCTGAAGGTCTTGAACACGCTCATACAATGGGCATTGTTCACTGTGATATAAAACCGCATAATGTAATTATTACTCAGACTGGTCGTGTGAAAGTAACTGACTTTGGTATTGCTCGTGCTATGAATGCTACTAATACAGTTATGTATACGAATTCAATTTTAGGCTCTGCTCACTATTTATCACCTGAACAAGCGAGTGGAAAACCTGTAGATGGTAATACAGATATCTATTCACTTGGTGTCGTATTGTATGAAATGCTCACAGGTCGCGTGCCATTTGAAGGGGAAACACCTATCGCAGTTGCCTTAAAGCATGTTCGTGAGAAGGTGGCACCGCCAACACGTTATAATCCATCTATTCCACCGCTTTTAGAAGCTGTAGTTTTAAAGGCCTTATCTAAGAACCCTGCTGATCGTTTTGATTCTATTTCAGATATGATTAGTGATTTACGATTATCTCAAGGCTTTACGATGGGGAAAACACAGCGTCATGAGCCATATGACTTTGCTACGCAAATGATTCCTGCTGTTGATCCTGAAGCACTTAAGGATTTCAGCACTATTCAAGAAGAACGTAAAGACGAGGGTCAAAAGAAGAGTATGTTAAGTAAAATTGCATCGATTCCACAAAAATACATCGTTCTAGGTGCTGCTGTCATTTTCTTGGTAGCATTTTTAGGAGCTTTCTTAAGCTATGGTAACTTCTGGAGTAATACAACGGTAGATGTACCTAATGTTGTAGGTAAACAAGTATCTGTGGCCAAAAATATCTTAGAAGATAAACATTTACGTGTATCTACAAGTGAGGTTACAAACCCTGATGTTCCAGCAGGTCAAGTCATTTCACAAACTCCAGGAGCTGGAGAAAAGGTTAAGGAGCAACGTACGATTCACCTTGTTGTTTCTAAAGGTGTTGGTGATATTACAGTACCAGATTTATCTGACTTAACTGTAGATCAAGCCCGCCAAAGACTTAAAGATGTTGGCTTAGTTGTAGGTAAGATAACACAACAATCTGTAGATGGTAAAAAAGATGGTGTAGTTATTGCTCAAAGTCCTTCTGGGGATTCTAAAGTTTCTAAAGGTACTACAATTGATCTTGTTGTAAATAAGGCAAAAGCTAAAAAAGTAAAAGTACCTAATCTTGTAGGTATGACATTAAAAGATGCTCGCAATACTTTGAGCAATGCTCATTTAGGTGTAAATCAAGTAGCGGGCTCTGTGGAGGAAAAATCTGTAGTCATTGAGCAAAGTATTAAAGCTGGTGATGAGATTGATGAAGGCTCCACATTAAACCTTACTACTGAATTCAAAGAAGATAAAAAGAAATCTGAGAAAAAAGAAGAAAGCAGTAGCAATAAAACAACTGGTACTGTAGATGTTACTGTACCATCTGGTTCTAAAAATCAAGAACTTAAAATCGTTGTGAAAGACGATGAAGGTTCCGCTGTAATTTATGATGATACCAATAAACCTGGTGATCGTATCGTTCGTAAAGTATCTGGCGTAGGTAATGTGCGTATTGAGGTATATCTCAATGGTGCATTAGTACAAGAGACTGCATTATAAGAGGTACTATGATTACAGGTATTGTTGTCAAAAATATGAATGGTTACTTTTATGTTCAAGATGATACGAGTACCATTCATGAATGCAAAGTTCGAGGTAGACTCAAGCAAGGTCGCTACAGTCTCCTTGTTGGTGACCGCGTTACGATTTCGGCGGATGGGTTCGTTGAATCTATCCACGAACGTCATAATGCAATGGTTCGTCCTGCGGTAGCTAATATTGATCAAGTTGTATTAGTTGTAGCCGCTCATGAGCCAGATATTAATGAGCTTTTACTAAATAAAATGCTCGTTATGATTGAACATGCAGATATTCCTATCGTGCTATGTATCAATAAATGTGATTTGATGGATTCCGATACGGAAGCGATGGTTGAGCTTTATAAATCAATCGGCTACGACGTATTGATGACATCCACCTATGATATGACAGGCATTGAAGATTTACGTCATGTACTGCAACATAAGGTAACGGCCTTTGCAGGCCCATCTGGGGTTGGTAAAAGCAGCCTATTAAATGCGGTAGATCCTAAGTTTGCCTTTCAAACTGGTGAGGTAAGTGACAAAATAAAACGTGGTAAACATACTACCCGTCATGCTTCCCTATATAGTTTAGATGCAGATTCCTTCATTATGGATACACCAGGATTTAGTGCTATTGAGTTCAATGATGTATCTCTTGAGCGATTGCCTACATTATTCCCAGAATTTAGTCAATATGTGGATGTTTGTAAATTTAACCCATGTTATCATGAACATGAGCCCATTTGTGGCATTAAAGATGCTCTCGAAGCAGGGCATATTCATCAAGGACGATATGACGCTTATATGTCTATACGTAATGATATAGAAAGTCAACGAAAGAGGTTTTAATATGATTAAAATTGCACCATCAATGCTTTCCGCAAATTTTGCGACCTTAAGCGAAGAGTTACAATCTATTGAATCAGCGGGGGCTGACTTATTACATATCGACATTATGGATGGACATTTTGTGCCAAACTTAACCTTTGGTGCTCCTATTGTGAAAGCGATTCGTCCATATACAAAATTGCCTTTTGATGTACATTTAATGGTTACAAACCCTGGTGACTATGTAGAAGAATATGCAAAAATCGGTGTAGAATATTTTACGTTCCATCAAGAAACAGTACCGCATATGCATCGTTTAATCCAACATATTAAGCAATGTGGTATGAAAGCTGGTGTTGCTTTAAATCCAAGCACACCAGTATCCGTGTTAGAAGATGTGGCTGCTGATTTAGATATGATTTTAATTATGTCTGTAAATCCGGGCTTTGGGGGACAATCTTTTATTAAAAATGCCATTAAAAAGGTTAAACAAGCTAAGATATTGTTAGAGGAAGTAGATAATACTACGGCTGTAATTGAAGTAGATGGTGGTATCAACGATATTACATGTGTACCAATCAAAAGAGCAGGTGCTACTGTATTAGTAGCTGGCTCTGCTGTGTTTGGTGCTGAAGATCGTGCTCATATGATTGAAGCCATTCGCAATAACTAAATCTATATTAGTATTGGAGTTATCTATTATAGGCTTAAAAATAATAGAGTGATGATCTAAACTACGAATTAAGATAAGGAGTTAGGAATTCTTTAAGAAATCCTAACTCCTTGCTTGCTTTTACAATAATTATTTGTTAAAATTATTGGGTATGAAAAATATGCACGTCGGTGGACTTCGGTACTGTGCCTAATTTTGGGTGACCCGAAGGATGAAGCGGCGGAGGTTAATTAACAGGAGGTGCCACAATGGCAGTAGTATCAATGAAACAATTATTAGAGGCTGGTGTACACTTTGGTCATCAGACTAGAAGATGGAACCCTAAAATGGCGAAATTCATCTTCACTGAGCGCAATGGTATTTATATCATTGACTTGTCTAAAACAGTAAAAAAAGTAGAAGAAGCTTACTCTTTCTTGCGTGAAGTTGCTTCCCAAGGCGAAGTAATCTTGTTCGTAGGTACTAAAAAACAAGCTCAAGAAGCTATTAAAGAAGAAGCTATCCGTGCTAACATGTTCTTCGTTAACGAACGTTGGTTGGGCGGCATGTTGACAAACTTCAAAACAATTGAAACTCGTATTAAACGTTTAAAACAATTGGAAGCTATGGCAGAAGATGGTACTTTCGAAGTATTGCCTAAAAAAGAAGTTATCGGTCTTCGTCATGAAATGGAAAAATTGGAAAAATACCTTGGCGGTATCAAAGATATGCCTAAAATGCCAGGTGCTCTTTTCGTAGTTGATCCTAAAAAAGAAAAAATCGCTATTGCAGAAGCTAAAAAATTGGGTATTCCTGTAGTTGCAACAGTTGACACTAACTGCGACCCAGATGAAGTTGATTTCCCAATCCCAGCAAATGATGACGCTATCCGCGCTGTTAAATTGTTGGCTGGTAAAATGGCTGACGCTGTTCTTGAAGGTCGTCAAGGCGAATCCTTTGAAGAAG
Organism: Veillonella sp. oral taxon 158; assembly: GCF_018376515.1. Taxonomy (NCBI): domain Bacteria; kingdom Bacillati; phylum Bacillota; class Negativicutes; order Veillonellales; family Veillonellaceae; genus Veillonella; species Veillonella sp. oral taxon 158. Next base: position 201,872 of record NZ_JAHABE010000001.1, read on the forward strand.
GCAATGCTGAAGCTGCAGAATAATTCTGCAAAGCTACTTAATCATTTCTGATTAGCATTTGAAAGATAAATCTATAACATATATAATTAGGGTAAGGACTATATCCTTACCTTAATTAGTACTAGGAGGAACAAAATAATGGCAATTACTGCTGCTTTGGTAAAAGAATTGCGCGACATGACTGGCGCAGGTATGATGGACGCTAAAAAAGCATTGGTTGAAACTGACGGTAATATCGATAAAGCGGTTGACCTTCTTCGTGAAAAAGGTTTAGCTGCAGCAGCTAAAAAAGCTGGTCGTATTGCAGCTGAAGGTGTAGTACAATCCTACATCCACGCTGGTGGCCGTATCGGCGTTTTAGTTGAAGTTAACTGCGAAACTGACTTCGTTGCTAAAACTGACGACTTCCAAAACTTAGCACGCGATATCGCTATGCAAATCGCTGCTGTTAACCCTACATACTTGAACCGTGAAGAAGTTCCTGCTGAAGTAATCGAACACGAAAAACAAGTATTGTTGGAACAAGCTAAAGTAGAAGCTGAAGAAGACGTAAAAGCTGGCCGTAAACCAAAACCTGAAGCTGTTTTGGAAAAAATGGTTGCTGGTCGTATTGAAAAATTCTATAAAGAAAACTGCCTATTAGAACAAGTATTCATTAAAGATGGTGACAAAACTGTTACTGATGTAATTAATGAAAGTATTGCAAAAATCGGTGAAAACATCAACGTACGTCGTTTTGTTCGCTACGGTTTAGGTGAAGGCATTGAAAAACGCCAAGATGACTTCGTAGCTGAAGTAATGGCATCTGTTGGTAAATAATTAAGAAACAATAAGAGAACACCGTACAGTGTTCTCTTATTTTGCAATAGAGGAGTAAAAACATGGCAAAGAGAAACTTTCAACGTATTGTTTTGAAGTTGAGTGGTGAAGCATTAGCAGGTGACCAAGGATTTGGTATTAACCCTGATGTTGTTGAAGAATTCGCGCAAGAGATTGCGGCTTTAGCAAAATCCACTGATTTAGAAATCGCAATTGTTGTTGGTGGCGGTAACCTATGGAGAGGGTTGGCTGGTAGTAACCAAGGTATGGATCGTGCTACTGCTGACTATATGGGTATGCTAGCAACAGTAATGAACTCCTTAGCATTGCAAGATGCATTAGAGCAAGCTGGCGTAGATACTCGTGTACAAACAGCTATCGAAATGCAAGAAATTGCAGAACCTTATATTCGTCGTCGCGCTATTCGTCACTTAGAGAAAAAACGTATCGTAATTTTCGGTGCTGGTCTAGGTAAACCTTACTTCTCTACCGATACAACAGCTGCATTACGGGCTGCTGAAATCGAAGCTGATGCGATTTTGATGGCGAAGAAATTTGCTGATGGCGTATATGATTCCGATCCTAAGACGAATCCTAATGCCATTAAGTTTGATGAGTTAACATATAACGATATCATCACAAAAGAATTAAAAGTTATGGATGCTACATCTACAACTTTATGTAAAGATAACAATATTCCTATTATTGTATTTAGCATGGACATTCCTGGTAACATTACAAAAGCCGCTAAGGGCGAAGAGATTGGTACCATTGTTCGAGGAGAATAATTCAAATGGAAATTAAAGAATTGTTACAACAAGCAGAAGAACGCATGAATAAGTCTATTGAGGCTTTAAAACATGAATTTGCATCTATTCGTACTGGTCGTGCTAGTGTAGCATTGCTTGATAAGGTAATGGTTGATTACTATGGCAGTCCATCTCCAATTAATCAAGTTGCGAATATCTCCGTGCCTGAGCCTCGTATGATCGTGATTGCTCCTTGGGATAAAACTATGATCGGTGCAATTGAAAAAGCGATTTTACAATCTGACCTTGGTTTAAATCCTGGTAATGATGGTGCTCAAATTCGCTTAACTATTCCTCAATTAACTGAGGAACGCCGTAAAGAAATCGTTAAAGTAGTTCATAAAAAAGCTGAAGATGCTAAAGTTGCAGTGCGTAACATTCGTCGTGACGTAAATGATGCATTGAAAAAAGAAGAAAAAGCTAAAACAATTACTGAAGATGATGCTAAAGACGGTTTAGATGAAATCCAAAAACTTACAGATGCTAAAGTTAAGCATATTGATGAGTTAAAAGCAGTAAAAGAAAAGGACGTATTAGAAGTATAATGTTAGATTCTAATAGCCTTATTGGAATGCCATGGCAGCTTGCAAAGTCTCGTTTGCAGGCTGCCCATATTCCTTTTAAGGTAATGATTGGGGCATCCTTTAATCGCTTTTTTGAGATTGCAGACGAAGGATTTTATGTAGCACGTATTACTAAGGTAGATGAGTGTTTACATATACTAGTATATAGACCAATGATTGCCAGCGACTTCGGACATTCTATCGAGGTAGACTATGCTAAAGAAATTATTTAACCGTAAACAATCGGATACGCCTGCTATTGATAGCAATGCTATTCCTAAACATGTTGCTATTATTATGGATGGTAATGGACGTTGGGCTAAACGTAGAGGAATGCCACGTTCCATGGGTCACCGTGCAGGGGCAGACGTATTAAAGCAGATCGTTATCGCTGCTGACGATATTGGAATTAGAGCTCTTACGGTATATGGTTTCTCCACAGAGAACTGGAAACGACCTGAACAGGAAGTTTCTTTACTTATGGCTCTCATCAAAGAATACTTAAACAATAATGTTAAGTATATGCATGAACATAATGTTCGCATTCGATTTATTGGATATATTGGCGCTCTTTCAGAGGAGTTACAACAAATCATTCGGGATGCAGAACTGTTAACTCAGAATAATACAGGTCTTACTTTACAGTTAGCTATTAACTATGGTGGACGTGATGAGATAGTAAGAACTATCCGCGATATTGCAAGTTCTGTAAAAGCGGGTACTATTACAACGGACGATATTACTGAAGACTATGTAAGCTCTCAATTATTTACTAAAGAGTTTAGCGATGTAGACTTATTGATTCGTCCGAGTAGTGATTTTAGAATTAGTAACTTTTTGTTATGGCAATTAGCTTATGCTGAATTCTGGTTTACTGATTTACATTGGCCAGATTTCACAAAGGAAACTTTGTTAGAAGCTATTGCGGCATATCAGAAACGAGAACGCCGATTTGGTGGCTTACGTGATGAGGAATAAAGAATGTTAAAAACACGTGTTATTACCGCTGTTATAGGTTTTATTATTGCCTTAGGGGCCATTACGTTAGGCGGACCAGTGTATGATGTTCTTATTACGCTGTTGGCCCTATTAGGGTGGCGTGAATTTGTTTTGCTCGGCAAGGCTAAACATGTACGCATGTCCATTATATGGGGTTACATCAGTATGTTATTATTGATGATTGCTTTCGCATGTTATCAATATATTCTTGCTATAGCTATTTTAGTATTAAGTTTATTTGCTAATTACATGTTATGTACGTTTGGCGAAAATAAATACTCTATGGCTAGCGTCTCCTTTAGCGTATTTGGTTTGCTATACGTTGGTATTGGTATGATTTCTTTGCTCATGATTCGTCATGACTCTATATACATGTCTTTAACAATGCCTTTTGAACTACATAACTGGGGAACAATTACACTTTGGTTATTATTGTTTACTACGTGGGCTAGTGATACCTTTGCTTACTTTGCAGGTCGTGCATTTGGTAAACGTAAGATTGTACCATCAATTAGTCCTAATAAAACATTAGAAGGTTTTATTGGTGGTTTTGTAGGTTGTATCATTACAGGCGCAGTATTTTCGTATATCGTTGGTATTCCTTGGTGGATGGGTATCCATGTAGGGATGATCAGTGGTATATTAGCACCATTAGGTGATTTATTTGAATCAAAGATTAAGCGATTATGTAATGTAAAAGATTCTGGTACTTTATTACCAGGTCATGGTGGTGTATTGGATCGCTTCGATAGCTTACTATTTGCGGCACCTATCACATTAGTCTATATATTGCTATTCGCGTACTAATCGAATAGAGGGAAACTTATGAAATACCTAAGTATTATTGGCAGTACTGGCTCAATCGGTACACAGACACTTGATGTAGTGTCTCAACATCCAGATCAATTCAAGGTGGTTGCCTTAGTGGCACATCATAATATTGACCTCTTAGAAAAACAAATTAAAGAATATCAGCCATTAGTAGCTGGTCTAGTTGATGAAAGTGCTTTTAAAGAGCTACAAGGACGTTATACAGGTCCTACAAAACTTGTAGGCGGTAAGGAAGCCCTCATAGCAGCTGCAACGATTCAAGAAGCTACTATGGTTGTCACTGCTATTGTTGGTGCTGCAGGTATTGAGCCAACGGTGGAGGCTATTAAAAAGGGTAAAACAATTGGCCTTGCTAATAAGGAAACCCTTGTTGCTGGTGGTCCGTTGATTACATCTTTAGCTAAGGAGTATAGCGTACAAATTTTACCTATTGATAGTGAACATAGTGCTATATTCCAATGCTTAGAAGGTCAAGATCGCAAGAATGTTGATTCCTTGATCGTTACAGCTTCTGGTGGTCCTTTACGCACCTGGGATTCCGATAAAATTAAAACTGCTACAGCTGCAGACTGCTTACGACATCCAACTTGGAATATGGGTAATAAGATTACTATTGATTCTGCCTCTTTATTTAATAAAGGCTTAGAGGTAATTGAAGCTCATTGGCTATTTGGTTTTGATTTTGATCATATTGATGTAGTAGTTCATCCACAAAGTATTGTTCATTCTATGATCCGTATGAAGGATGGTGCTATTTTAGCGCAAATGGGTAATCCAGATATGCGCGAGCCTATTCAATATGCTTTGACATATCCCAAACGTGAAGTTTTAAGTATGAATCATCTTGATTTTACGAAATCCTTACAATTGGAATTTTTACCACCACGGTACGATGATTTTCCTGCACTTCGTTTAGCTTATGAAGTCGGTCGTGCCAGTGGTTTTAAGCCTGCTGTATTTAACGCAGCTAATGAAACTGCAGTTTATGCATTTTTAGAAGATAAAATCGCTTTTGGCGATATTTATAAAGTTGTAACTTCTGTTCTTGAATCTATGGGACCAGAAGATGACTTTACGTTAGATAATTTATTATCCATCGATAGATGGGCCCGTGAAAAGGCTACATCATTGATGTTATAGGAGAATATATGACAACGGCATTAGCCACAATATTTGTATTTGGTTTAATCGTGTTTATTCATGAATTAGGCCATTTTATTACAGCTAAGATGTCAGGTATGCAAGTTGACGAATTTGCTATAGGTTTTGGTCCTGCCATATTTAAGGTACAAAAAGGGGAGACATTATACTCTATTCGTATTATTCCTCTTGGTGGCTTCAATCGTATTGCAGGTATGAGTCCTGATGAGCCTCTTAATGAGCGCTCCTTTTATAATAAACCTGCGTGGAAGAAATTTATTGTTATTTCTGCAGGTGCTGTATTTAACTTTTTATTGGCCATTGTTATTTTCTTTGGCCTTAATGTGACTGTAGGTAACCTTACCTACACAAATGAACCTGTTATTGGCAATATCATTTCTGGTAGTGCTGCGGAACAGGCTCATTTAAAAGCTAATGATAGAATTATTACTATTGATGGCAAAAAAATTACTACTTGGGATGAAATTCGTCCTAGCTTACAAGGTACAGCCAATCATGGTGTAACTGTCGTTGTAGAACGAGATGGACAATCTGTTGAAACTACAGTAATACCTAAGTATGAACAAGATAGCGTTAAAATTGGTATTTATCCTAGTTTTACTCGTGAAACTTATAGTATTGGTGAATCATTAAGCCTTGCTGTTAGCCGTACAGGTCAAACTATTGTTGCGATGGTCAGTGGCCTATATGATATGCTTCGTGGTACTCAAGCCGCTGAATTGTCTGGACCAGTTGGGATTTCTCAAATGGCTGGCACCATTGCTCAATCTGGCTTTGCACCATTATTAAGCTTTGCTGCATTCCTTAGTATTAATTTAGGGGTTATTAATCTATTACCATTACCTGTATTAGATGGTGGTCATTTGATTATTATTTTAGCTGAAGCTATAACAGGCCGTAGATTACCTGCTAAAGCTCTCATGTATATTCAAATGGTTGGTGTTGCCTTAATGGTAGCATTGTTCTTATATGTAACGACTCAGGATATTTTCCGATTACTATAAGACAGATGGGAGATTACAATGATTGTACGTAAACCAACAAATGGTATCTATGTAGGTACAGTTAAAATTGGTGATTATGCACCGGTAAGTATTCAATCAATGATTACAACAGATCCGGTACATACGGAAAAGGCGATTGCTGAAATTAACCATTTAGCAGAGGCTGGTTGTGAACTAGTTCGTGTCGCTGTTCCAACAATGGAGTCTGCAAAGGCTTTAAAAGCCGTTAGAGCTGGTATTTCTATTCCACTGATTGCGGACATACATTTTGATTATAGATTAGCATTAGAGGCTATTGAAAATAATGTAGATGGCTTGCGCATTAATCCTGGTAATATTGGGGGCGAAGATAAGGTATTAGCTGTTATTGAAAAGGCTAAACCTAAACAAATCCCAATTCGTATAGGTGTTAATGCAGGTTCTTTACCAAAGCATATTCTCGATGCTCATGGAGGTCATCCTACAGCTGACGGAATGGTTGAAACCGCTTTAGAACACGTAAGAATTCTAGAAAAATTAGACTATCGTCAAATGAAATTATCTATCAAGGCTACTGAAGTACCTTTAATGGTTGAAGCTTATCGTAAATTATCCGATAAAATTCCTTATCCATTGCATTTAGGTGTTACCGAAGCAGGTACTATTAAACAAGGTACTATTAAATCTGCTATGGGTATTGGTTCTTTACTGCTTGATGGTATTGGCGATACGTTACGGGTATCTTTAACAGGAGATCCAATTCATGAAATCGAAGTAGGTCGTAGTATTCTAAGTAGCTTAGGATTACGAAACTTTGGTGCCACTATGATATCTTGTCCTACCTGTGGTCGTTGCCAAGTAAATTTATTTGATATGGCTGGCATTGTAGAAGAGCGATTAGCATCCATTAAAGCTCCAATAAAGGTTGCTGTAATGGGCTGTGTTGTAAATGGACCAGGGGAAGCTCGCGAAGCTGACTTTGGTATCGCTGGTGGCGATGGACAAGGTATCGTATTCCGTAAAGGAGAAGTTATTAAGACTGTGCCAGAAGCCGAATTAGTAGATACATTATTTAGAGAAATTGATCAATATTTAGAAAGTTTAGATGAGGAGTCTTTATGTTAGCCACTAAATTATATGCACCTACATTGCGTGAGGTTCCATCTGACGCTGATGTAGTAAGCCAACAGCTCATGCTTCGCGCTGGTTTTATGCGTAAAACTGCAAATGGTTTATATAGCTTTTTACCATTAGGTTGGAGAAGTATTAAAAAAATTGAAGCTATCGTACGTGAAGAAATGGATCGTGCTAGTGCTCAAGAAATTATGATGCCTATTTTACAACCTGCAGAGATTTGGAAAGAGTCTGGCCGTTGGAATGCATATGGCGCAGAAATGATGCGTATTAATGATCGTCATGACAATGAGTTCTGCTTAGGACCAACTCATGAAGAAATGATTACGACCCTCGTAAAAAATGAAATTAATTCCTACCGTCAATTGCCGGTAAATTTATATCAAATTCAAAGTAAATTCCGTGATGAACGTCGCCCTCGTTATGGCTTGATGCGTAGCCGCGAATTTATCATGAAAGATGCTTACTCCTTTGATGTTGATGAAGCAGGCTTAGAAGAATCTTACAAATCTATGTATGATGCTTATACGCGTATCTTTAATCGTTGTGGTCTTACATTCCGTCCCGTAGAGGCTGATAGTGGTGCTATCGGTGGTAGCGGTACTCATGAGTTTATGGCTATCGCTGAAGCCGGTGAAGCTGATATCGTATATTGCACTAAATGCGACTACGCTGCCAATATCGAAATCGGAAAGCCTGGCATCATGAAACAAGCAGAAGAAGCTCTTCAAGAGTTATCCGTTGTAGATACGCCTAATGCTAGCTCTATTGAAGCTGTCGGGGAAATGTTAAACTTACCACTACATAAAACTATTAAAGCTGTAGTGTTCTCTATCGATGGTAAAGTAGTATTAGCTATCGTTCGTGGCGATCATGAAGTTAATGAGGTTGCTGTACAACATGCCGTACTTGGTTCTGTAGAACCAGAAATGGCTACACCTGAAGAATTGGAAAAAGTAGGTTTAACAGCTGGATTTATCAGTCCTGTAGGCTTAGAACAAACAGAAGAATTTGCTATTGTTGTAGATGAATCTGTTATGGAAACATACAATGTTTGTGGTGGGGCTAACAAAAAAGATGCTCACTACATAAACATTAATCCTAAACGTGACTTTAATGTAGAAGATATTATTGTTGCTCCCATACGCTTGATCACGAAGGATGATGTGTGTCCTACATGTGGTGGTTCTTTAGAACATGCTAAAGGTATTGAAGTAGGTCAAGTATTTAAATTGGGTACTAAATATTCTGAAGCATTACAAGCTACATTCTTAGATCAAAATGGTCGTCCTAATCCAATGATTATGGGGTGCTATGGTATCGGTGTATCTCGTACATTAGCTGCTGCTATTGAGCAATATCATGATGAAAATGGTATCATCTGGCCACGTTCTATAGCTCCATTTGAAGCCGTTATCGTACCGATTAATGCAAAAGATGAAGCTTTGATGTCTACAAGTGAAACTATCTACACTGCATTACAAGAGGCTGGTGTAGATGTATTGCTCGATGATCGTAAAGATCGTGCAGGCGTTAAGTTTAAGGATGCTGATTTAATTGGCTATCCTCTTCGCATTACAGTAAGTAAAAATACGCTTGAAAATAATGAAGTAGAAATTCAAATCCGTAAGACTGGAGAGGCACTTTCCTGTGCTATTGATTCTGTAGCTACAAAAGTAACAGAATTACTTCAAAACTTATAATAAAATTGCGATTCTAGTGAATGCTCATTAGGGTCGCAATTTTTTTTCCAAACTTGAATTAATAGACTAAATCAGTCATAATTAAAGGATAGGATATTTGTAATGGGAGGTACTATATGCTTGTAGATTTTCATATGCATTCCGTTTATTCCGATGGTATTGAAACACCAAAGGAATTATTGCGTCATGCCTTAGATTGTAATGTATCTATGATGGCTTTAACTGACCATGATGAAATTGATGGAATTAAAGCATTGCGTACCGCTCAGAAAGAATTTGATCCTAATGAAACGATTAAAATTATAAACGGCTGTGAATTTAGTGCTGATTATAAAGATAAGTCTATCCATATTTTAGGATATTGTTTTGATGAAAATAATAAAGAGTTAAATGAATTTATTACGTTCTTTAAAAGAAAACGTGAAGAACGCGTCGATGAAATGATAAGACGCTGTAATATCGAAGGTTATCATATTACAAAAGAAGATTTACTCAAACAATTTCCTGATACTAAAGCTTATGGACGTCCACATATTGGTAAGCTTTTAATTGATGGTGGATATGCTAATGATGTTAATGAAGTCTTTAGAGGGATTCTTCGCAAGGACAGCCCTTGCTATGTGCCTAAGGTAAAAGTTGAGGTTCAACATATTATTGACATTATTCATAAAGCTGGTGGTTTTGCTGTTATGGCACATCCTAAATTAGTATCTAGTGATGAATATGTATTAGAAATGTTAGATTTTGATTTTGATGGTATAGAGGTATATCATTCCAAACATAATGATATAGATGTGGAGAGATATAAAGCATTAGCTAAAAAACATAAATTGTTTATTACTGGTGGTTCTGATTATCATGGAATTCCAGGAAAGGAACCAGATAATTTTGGTGATTACTTAGTAGCTGGTAATGATGTATCAGAATTTATTAGTTTGTTATAAATAATGAGGTAGACTATGGAAGTCATTGCATTTGTTGGTAGTAGTGGCACTGGTAAAAGTCATCGTGCGCTCGTACTGGCTCACGAAAATAAAATTGAATGTATCATCGATGATGGCATTTTAATCCATGATAATAAAATTGTAGCTGGTTTTTCTGCTAAAAAAGAGTCTAGTCGCTTAAAAGCTGTTCGCCGAGCTATTTTCCAAGATGAAGTACAAGTAAAATCAGTACGAGAACAACTTGATAAAATTAATCCTAATAAACTCATGATTATTGGTACTTCCGATAACATGGTTAAGAAAATTACAAAAGCCTTAGGCCTACAAAATCCAGATCGATATATACGTATTGAGGATGTTGCTACGCCTAAAGAAATTGAAAGGGCGCAGCATGCTCGTCTTAAAGAAGGCAAGCATATTATTCCGGTCCCAACTATGGAATTAAAGCCTCATTTTAGAGGTTATTTGATTGATCCTATTAAAACAATGTGGCGTCGTACCTTGAAAAAACAAGATCAAGATACATTGGGACAAATAGGTTCTGAAGGCTTTGAACGCTCTGTAGTACGCCCTGCTTTCAGTTATTATGGACGTCTTACCTTTGATGATGATGTAATCATCAAATTAATTCGTAATGGCCTAAAAAAAGTAGCTGGTGTTGATGAATCTAGTGTTATTTCCTTTAAAAAAGGTGATAAAGGTCAAAATGGTCTCGTTGTAGATATGGCTGTTGTTATTGAACATGGTTATCCTGTAAAAACATTAATGCAACAAGTACAAAAATCTGTACGCAATGAGATTGAATACATTACAGGTATGTCTATTGAACGCATGTCTATTAAAGTTAAAAATATTATTGAAACTAAACGTAAGATTGTTAAAGTGTAGGAGTTAGAATGAAGTCTTATTATATTTACACCTATGGTTGTCAAATGAATACTGCCGATTCTGAGCGCTTATCGCATCAGCTAGAATCTGTTGGGTATACGCCAACAGAGGACGTGGAAACTGCAGATTTAATTTTATTAAATACTTGTGCAGTGCGTGAGAATGCAGAAACTAAAGTCTATGGCCGCATAGGTGAGCTAATGAGACTTAAGCGTAAAAATAAAAACTTGATTCTTGCTGTTACGGGATGTATGGCACAAAAGAATCAAGCCGAAATGTTTAAGCGCGCTCCCCATATCGATATTGTCTTAGGTACTCATAATATTCAACATATTAATGAAATGATTGAAGAAGTACAACGGGGACATACACATCAAATTAGTGTAGATATGGATAACACGGTACTTCCTGAACTAGAAGCCAAGCCAAATGGTACATTCTATGCTTGGGTACCTATTATGAATGGTTGTAACAAGTTTTGTACGTATTGTATCGTTCCGCACGTTCGTGGTAGAGAAATCAGCCGTCCTGTAGAGGCCATCGTAAAAGAGGTGACTGACCTAGGTGCAAAAGGGTTTAAAGAAATTACCTTATTAGGCCAAAATGTAAACTCTTATGGATTAGATTTTAAAGATGGCACTGATTTTGGTACACTCATAGATGCTTTGGATGGCATTCCTGGCATAGAGCGTATCCGTTATATGACAAGTCATCCTCAAGATATGACTAAATCTATGATTGATGCTCTTGGCCGTTCTTCCAACATTGTTACACATTTACATTTACCAATTCAATCAGGATCAGATCGTATTCTTAAAAAGATGAATCGACACTATACAGTAGAGCATTATAAAGAATTACTGTCGTACTGTCGTGAGAAAATTAAAGATGTAGTGGTTACTACAGATATTATTGTAGGCTTCCCAGGGGAAACAGAGGAAGATTTCCAAGCTACATTACAATTATTAAAAGACGTACGTTATGATATGGCGTATACTTTCATCTACTCTAAACGCTCTGGTACGCCAGCAGCGACTATGGATGATCAAATTCCAGAAGAGGTTAAGCGTGTGCGATTGCAAACATTGATGGATGTACAAAACGAAATCTCTTATGAATTGAACAAACCTATGGAAGGACAAGTGTTTGATATTATTGTTGAGGGGCCAAGTCCTCGCGATGAAGATATGTGGTTTGGTCGTACTTCTGGAAATAAAATGGTGTTATTCCCGAAAGACGATTCCTTATCAATTGGTGAAACAGTACCAGCCTATATTGATAAAGCACAAACTTGGGTTTGCTACGGTACAATACAAAAGGGGTAAGTATGGCAAAAAAGCAAACACCTATGATGGAGCAGTATTTAGATATTAAATCTAGATATCCTGATGAATTACTGTTCTTTCGTTTAGGTGACTTTTATGAATTATTTAATGATGATGCTTTGGTTGCATCTCGTGAACTAAATATTACCTTAACAGGACGCCCTACAGGAGATGAGGAACGCACACCGATGTGTGGCGTTCCTTTTCATGCTGCTGAAAGTTATATTGAAACGCTTGTTAAAAAGGGCTATAAGGTTGCTATTTGTGAGCAATTAGAAGATCCTAAAGCTGTTAAGGGCATCGTTAAACGCGATGTTGTAAAGGTCATAACACCTGGGACGGTAATGACTGAAAATGGTAATGATGCAAGGTCTAATAACTTTTTATCATTATTTTATATGGTAAAAGACGCATGGATACTCGTATTTTCTGATGTATCTACAGGGGAGGTTATTTGGCATCGTATTACTAACTGTGAAAAACGAAGTGATATGTACGATGCACTCAGTATGTATAGACCAAGTGAAATCATATTGCCTGAAGGGACAACTTTACCGCAAGATATTAAGGATTTCATTGAAAATCAATTTAGTAATGTTGTTTTATCACCATTCTCAACGTACTATACACAGCGTGAGGTAGCTGAGAAGGCTGTGAATCACTTTGGTGATTTAGGCCTTATGGAAGAGGATGTATGGGAAGCATTAGGATATATGCTTCTATATTTAGAAGAAATTATTAAGTCTGAAATTTCCCATATTAACTATGTACATCAATTGAGTGTAGGTAATCGTCTAATCTTAGATACATCTTCCTTACGTCATCTTGAAATTATCCATAATCTACGTGATGGCGGTCAAAAAGGAACATTACTCGATGTGCTAGATCGTACATTGACACCTATGGGAGCGCGCCTATTAAAACAATGGCTTGAAAGTCCGTTGACTGATGTAAATCAAATTCAACGTCGTCAAGCGGCCGTGGCAGAACTTATTACACGTGGTGCTGAACGCTCTCATATGCGTAGCTTATTAGATTGTATTTATGATTTTGAGCGCATCGTAGGTCGTGTAGAAACAGGTTCTGTATCGCCTAGAGATTTAACGGCTCTTCGTGAATCTCTAGCAGTATTGCCAGATATTAAAGATGTATTAGGTACATGTTCAAGTTTAGCATTAACATCCATTAATGACCGCATCCAAGACCATAAAGATATTTATGATTTATTATGCCGTGCTATTGCTGACCAACCAGCATTGACATTAAAAGAAGGCCGCGTTATTAAAGATGGTTTCAATCCAGATTTAGATGAACTGCGTTCTTTAGCGACTAATAGTGAGCAATGGCTGGCTAAGATGGAAGCTGATATTAGAGAGGCTACAGGTTTATCTAAAATTAAAACTGGTTATAATAAGGTATTTGGATATTACTTTGAAGTATCCCATAGTAAATCTGAACAAGTACCTGATTATTTCATTCGTAAACAAACATTAGCTAATGCAGAGCGATATATTACGCCTGAGTTAAAGGAATTTGAAATTAAAATTCTCAGTGCTAAGGATAAAATCATCGCCTTAGAGCATGAGTTATATCAACAGTTACGAAATGATATTAAACTCGTCATTAAAGAGGTGCAAGAAACGGCTCGTGCCCTTGCGGACCTTGATGTATTATGTTCACTTGCTTTAGTAGGTTATGAAGAAAATTATATTTGCCCTACCATTGTAATGAATGGTCAAATCAATATTCGAGATGGTCGTCATCCTGTTATTGAAAAATTCTTGAAGCGTGAAGTTTTTGTACCAAATGATATCGTTCTAAATCATGATGATGAGGAATTCTTGCTTATTACAGGTCCTAATATGGCCGGCAAATCAACATATATGCGTCAAGCTGCTATTTTGATGATTATGGCTCAAATTGGTTCCTTTATTCCTGCTCGTGAAGCATCTATTTCTCCAGTAGATCGCATCTTTACACGTGTAGGTGCTAGTGATGATATTTCTACTGGTCAAAGTACGTTCATGGTAGAAATGAAAGAGGTAGCCTATATTTTAGAGAATGCTACACATAACAGCTTAATTATCTTAGATGAAATTGGTCGCGGTACGAGCACCTTTGATGGTTTAAGCATTGCCCAAGCTGTAGTTGAGCATATTTGTAAGCATATTCACGGCAAGACATTATTTGCTACCCATTACCATGAGTTAATTAGTTTAGAAGAAAGCTATAGTAAATTAAAGAATTACACTGTAGCTGTAAAAGAAAAAGGTAAGGATGTTGCATTCTTGCGCCGCATCATTAGAGGTGGTGCAGACCGTAGCTATGGTATTCATGTTGCTAGATTGGCAGGCTTACCGAACTCTGTATTAAAACGGGCAGAAGTAATTTTGGAATCTTTGGAAGACCAAAGTCATGATACTAGTGATTTAAATAATCGTGTTATGGGAGCTCAACCTAATAATGTAGTGAAGCCAGTTACTAAACAAGTGAGTGATTCTTCACTAGGTAACTTATTTACTCATTCAGTAGTCGATAGCTTACTAGAAGTAGATGTAATGAGTATGACACCGATTGAAGCATTAAATAAATTATATGAACTACAAGAGGAGGCTCGTAAAGGAGGCGGGAAATAATGGCAACCATTCATGTATTGGATGAAACCACAATCAATAAAATAGCTGCTGGCGAAGTTGTGGAACGTCCCGCATCAGTTATTAAAGAGCTCATTGAAAACTCCATTGATGCGTCCGCCACTAATATTGAGGTTGAAATCGGCGATGGCGGTGTAGCTTATATGCGGATTACCGATAATGGTATCGGTATGACAGAAGAAGATGCACGCCTGGCAATTTTGCGTCATGCCACCTCTAAAATACAACGGGTAGAAGATTTATTTGATATTGCTTCTCTAGGCTTTCGTGGGGAGGCTTTGGCTAGTATTGCCTCTGTATCTCATTTCTCTTTAACTACACGAAAAGCAGACTCCGATTTAGGAACTCGCATTACTGTTGACGGTGGTACATTTACCGATTGTATTCCTTATGGTGCTGCACCGGGTACGACTATTGAAATAAGAGATTTGTTCTACAATACGCCAGCCCGTCGCAAATTCTTGAAATCAGAGCGTACAGAATCTTCTAAAATTCAAGATATTGTAGGCAAACTTGCGCTAAGTAATCCACATATTTCTTTTAAACTCATCGTAGATGATCGGGTAGCTATAATTACACCTGGCAATGGTAATATTGGTGATACGGTAGCTGCATTATATGGATATAAAACGAAAGATGACATTTTCACTGTTGCTTATGAAAGTGATTCTATTTATATCGATGGTGTAGTGAGTAAACCTACCCTTCTTAAAAGTACTAGAATTTGGCAAACTATTATCGTTAATAACCGCGTTATTTCTGATAAAACCATCATGAAGGCTATTGATAATGCATACCATGCACTATTACCGAAAAATGGTCATCCTTTAGTGGTGCTAAATATTACAGTGCCTGCTGGAATGGTTGATATTAACGTACATCCTCGTAAGAGTGAAGTTAAATTCTCTGATGATAAGATTATATTTAAAGCAGTTTACCACGGTATTTTAAATGCTCTAAATAATCCACTTCATGAGCGATATGAACGGGAGTCATCTGTTTATATGGGCATAAGTGAATCATTGTCAAAAGATAGTAGTAATACTCCAAATACAGCTATCAACCAAGGAGATGACAATACTAATATCTCTCATGGCAATAGTACGTATGATTCTTATAGAACACCTCCTGTTGTTCACGACGATATGCAATCTGCAGAACATATAGCTACAGCAGTAGATTATGATAAAGTCTTTGGTGGTCGCCGTACAAAAGGGTACGAAGTTATGCGTGGTGAAACTACACAGTTTGTGGAGAGCCTTAAAGCTAAGGGATATACACCTCCTGCACCAAAGGCTACTTATGAACAATCATCCTTTATTGACGAAAGTTTTGACGCTGTTCCTAAGGAATTCACTAGTTATACTAAAGAGGATATAGATCGTTTTAAATCTTTATCTCAGGATATACGTGAACAAGATAGTGAAGAACGAACTATACAAAACTCTGGATTCTTACCTATGGGGCAAGTAGCTTCTTGTTATATTTTGGCTAAAAAAGGTGATGATCTCTATATTATAGATCAACATGCAGCACATGAACGTGTACGTTATGATAAGCTTTGTAAGTCTTCTGAATCCATTCCTATGCAATCTATCCTTGTGCCTCAATATAGTGAGGCTACTGACGATGAAATGAATTTGGTAGAGGAAGAGCGAGAAACCTTACTAGATCTTGGATTTGATGTAGAGTTAGGTGGTCCTACGAAAATAAAATTAGTAGGGGCGCCTGTAGATTTAGTAGAGTCAAAGGCTTTTGAAATTCTCCAATATGTATTCTCTTACTTACACGAACATCAACAGCCTACTAAGGCTCAGTTACGTCATGAAATGCTAGCGTATGCATCTTGTAGAGGGGCCATTAAGGCAGGTCATAATTTAAATATGTATCAAATGACTACCTTAATTGAGGATTTATTTAGTACTGAAAAACCGTACGTTTGTCCACATGGTCGTCCAACGATTATAAAATTTACGCCTGATGAATTAGGTAAGTTATTCTTACGGTCTTAACATGAATATTTTAACTACAGCTCAAAAATCTAATGAGGCCATTCAAGAGGAAGCCAAAGTATTGGCTTCCTCTATGCATATGACCTATATACAACGAGGCAAAACATCGATACCAGCCTTATTCGGTAAGTATCAATGCGAATATATTGCGGTTCTTGCTAGTTCTGGATTAACTATTCATTTCCCAGAAAATCAACAACATACCTTTCATTTGTCTATGGCTCAATTGCGTATATTGCGTTTACAACGCGGTGAAGGCGATCATCTAGTTAATGCGGTACAAGTCATATTAGATAAAAAAGGATTATCTAATAGAGCTAGATTTACGTTTTTAGACTGTACAATTGGCCTTGGTAGTGACAGTATGGTAGTGAGTTATGGTTACCCACAAGCTCAAATAACTGGCCTAGAAGGGTCTTTGCCTATATGGCTTGCTACTAGTCATGGATTAGCTCATTATATTCATAGTGAGGATAGTGTAACGAATGCATTGCGACGTATTAAAGTAAATCATGATACCTTTGAACACTATTTACCAAATCTACCTGACAATAGTATTGATATTATTTATTTTGATCCTATGTTTGAAGTTCCTGTAGAGAAAAGTCCTCAATTCAAACCTCTTCGGGGACATACTGTGGAAAGTCATATTGATGATAAAATCATGTCACAGGCTATGCGTGTTGCCACGTATGGTGTTATTATTAAAGAACGACCATTTAGTTCGGTCTTTCAAAACTATCCACCGCATCAATGGGTGGGCGGAAAATATAGTCGTATAGGCTATGGTGTATATATGAAGGAGTTAATGTGAATCCCTTAATTACCATCGTTGGACCAACGGCGGTAGGCAAAACAGATCTTACCTTGGACTTAGCAGAACAGCTACATGCTGAGGTTATTTCTGGTGATGCTTACCAAGTATATAAACAACTCAATATTGGTACCGCTAAACCATCGGCGGATGAACTTAAGCGTGTGAAACATCATCTTATCGATATATTAGAACCAAATGATTCATATTCAGTGTCTATTTTCCAAAATCAAGCTAAAGAGATAATTGGTAGACTAAATGACAGGAATATTCTACCTATTCTCTCTGGTGGCACAGGGTTATATGTTCAATCGTTATTAGAAAACTATAACTTTAATGACGTTAAGCCTGATGAAAATTTACGATTAGAACTAGATGAGCTATTTAATACTAAAGGTATTGATGGTTTACGAGAATATGCTTTCACATTAGGAACAAAACACAATATAGAAATTCAATATAATGATAAGCATCGTTTATATCGAGCTATTGAAATATTGCATCATGGCGATGTAGATTCGTTACGTAATCAGACTAAAGATGGTATATCTTATAAAGGGCCTGTTATTGGTCTTATGAGAAATCGTGATCAGTTATATGAACGCATTAATTTACGCGTCGATATGATGTTTGCTGCAGGCTTAATTGAAGAGGTTGAGCAACTTGTTAAGTCCGGTGTAAATCCTGATTGCCAAGCCTTTAAGGGGATTGGTTATAAAGAGGTTGTAGACCATATAAATGGTACTATTAACCTTGATGAATGTAGAGATTTAATCAAGAAAAATACTCGTCATTTTGCCAAGCGACAAATCACTTGGTATAAGCGCATGCCATATATTGAATGGATTCATATTGATAATAATACATCTAAAGATTTTATATTTAATAAAGCTATGGAATTAATTCGTAGAGAAGGATTAGCATGACATTAGAAGAAATACGTAGTAAAGCCCTTGAGATGGCTGAACCTGAATTTAAAAAGTTTGAACCTATTGCATTAGCCAATACAAAAAAGGTATTAGAAGCCTTTAAAGAGTGCCAAGTATCTGACTATCATTTTACAGGTACTACGGGTTATGGCTATAATGATGTAGGCCGAGAAAAACTAGATGAAGTATTTGCCTATGTATTTAAAGGTGAAAAGGCTATTGTTCGTCCTCATTTTGTATCTGGTACTCATGCATTAGCAACAACTCTTATTGCATTAATGGGGAATGGTTCAAAAGGGACTGAATTTATCTATGCAGTTGGGGCTCCTTACGATACGATGCAGTCTGTTATCGGTGCATCTCGTGAGGTGCGTGGATCTCTCGTAGAAAAGGGGTTTACCTATACTGAGGTACCGTTAAAGAATAATACGTATGATGTAGAAGCCATCGCTAATGCTGTTAATGACAATACGCGAGTAGTAGTGATTCAACGCTCTCGTGGTTATAGTACGCGTGAACCATTATCTATTGCAGATATTAAAATAATTGTAGATGCTGTAAAAGCTAAAAACTCGAATACTATTTGTTTTGTAGATAATTGTTATGGTGAGTTTACAGAGCTGCAAGAACCTTTAGAAGCTGGTGCAGATATTATGGCTGGTTCTCTCATTAAGAATGCAGGGGGCGGCTTAGCACCAACAGGTGGATATATCGTAGGTCGTGAAGACTTAGTAGAAGATGCAGCGTACCAACTCACTGCTCCAGGACTTGGTGATCATATGGGCTCTTATGCGCCTGGTTACCGTTTATTCTTCCAAGGCTTGTTTATGGCTCCTCACGTAGTATTACAAGCTCTTAAAGGAGCTGTATATACGGCTGCAGTAGGTGAATTGTTAGGGTATGATGTCTTCCCTAAGGTAAATGCTGATCGCTATGATTTAATTCAAGCTATTAATCTAAAAAATGGAGAAGAAATGGAGTACTTCTGTGTAGGTATGCAAGCATATTCTCCTGTAGATGCTCACGTACATCCAATCCCTGGTGATATGCCTGGGTACGAAGATAAAATCATCATGGCCGGTGGTACCTTTGTACAAGGATCTTCTATTGAATTGAGTGCAGATGGTCCTGTTCGTCCTCCGTATACAATTTTCATGCAAGGTGGCTTAGTATTTGAGCATTCTATGCTCGGTATTCTAGGAGCCGCTGAAGAGCTTTTAAAACATAGATAATTTTTTGAATCCCTTTTGTTATGAGAAAGGGATTCTTTTTATTTCAAATCTTTTCAATGTACCTAATTCTAGGCTATAATATAAGTTGCTATAATTTTATAGCAATACTACTCGGACTTTTACACCGAACTAGTGTTTTACACGTCAGGCTTTCACCCTGATTAGTTTTATGATCAAGAGATCATTAAAAGGAGAAAGTATGGAAAAAGTTATCGCTGTAGCTATGAGTGGCGGCGTAGACAGTTCTTTAACTGCTGCAATGCTACTAAAACAAGGCTATAAAGTATTTGGTATTACCCTATGGCTGTGGGTGAGTGGTACACCTTATGATGAGGTTCCTCTTGCTGTAACAGATGCTAAGAAGATGTGTGATTTTCTTGGTATTGAGCATCATGTTATTGATGCTCGCGATGTATTCTACGAGAATGTAGTAGATTACTTTGTAAAAGAATATGCCTATGGTCGTACACCAAATCCTTGTGTATTCTGTAATAAAAATATCAAATTTGATTTGATGCTCAATCGAGCACTTGAACTTGGAGCCACTCATATGGTTACAGGTCATTATGCACAAGTTAATTTCAATGAAGAAACAGGTTTATATGAATTACATAAAGGCGTTGATCCTACCAAAGACCAAAGCTATGTCATGTACAATATGAACCAACGCATTTTGAGTCACCTCATGTTCCCACTAGGTGGACAATGTAAGACTGAAACACGTAAACTAGCTGCTGAATATGATTTACCAGTAGCGAAGAAACCAGATAGCGTTGATATTTGTTTCTTGCCTCATGGTAACTATCAAAAGCTGGTAGTAGAAGAAATGAAGGCAAAACCAAAAACTGGTAATATTGTTACTGAAGATGGTGAGGTATTAGGTAAGCATAATGGCTTATTTAATTACACTATTGGTCAACGTAAAGGTCTTGGTATTGCATATAAGCACCCATTATACGTTATTGGCTTTAACGGTGATCGCAACGAGGTTATCGTAGGTCCTAATGAACGACTCTTTACAAATCGTATGATTTGTAAGTTCTATAATTTCCTGGATGATACAATTCATAAAGAATTAAAAGCAGAAGGTAAAATTCGCTATGCAGCAAATCCTTCACCTTGTACTGCACGTATCTTAGATGATGATACGATGGAGGTTATCTTCGAAGAACCACAACGGGCTATAACCCCAGGTCAGTCCGTAGCCTTTTATAATGGCACTCAACTATTAGGAGGTGCTGTTATCGATCGCGTATGTTAGAAAGGAGAATACAAGTTCCTTGAACTTGTTTACATAGTATGTCAACGAAAAAGATTCGAAACTTCTGTATTATAGCTCATATTGACCATGGTAAATCTACCATAGCCGATAGATTAATTGAATATACTGGCACATTACAAAAGCGTGAAATGGAGGCTCAAGTTTTGGACTCCATGGATTTAGAACGAGAACGTGGTATTACTATTAAAGCGCAATCTGTTCGAATTTTGTATAAAGCACAAGATGGAGAAGAGTATACTTTGAATCTCATCGATACTCCGGGCCATGTGGATTTCAGCTATGAAGTTTCTCGTTCTCTTGCAGCTTGTGAAGGTGCATTACTAGTAGTAGATGCTGCACAAGGTGTAGAGGCTCAAACGTTGGCAAATGTGTATCTCGCTTTAGAACATGATCTTGAAATTATTCCTGTTATCAACAAAATTGACTTGCCTTCTGCAGATCCTGATCGAGTAAAACATGAAATTGAAGATATCATTGGTTTAGACGCATCTGATGCTGTATTATGTTCTGCTAAATCTGGTATCGGTATCCCTGATATTTTAGAAGCTATTGTAAATAAGGTTCCTGCGCCACCAGATAAATCCGATCAACCTACGAGAGCTTTGATTTTTGATAGCCGCTTTGATTCCTATAAAGGTGCTATTGCGTATGTACGGGTAAAAGAAGGCACTATCAAGGCAAAAGATACAATTCGTATGATGCATGATAATAAGGATTTTGATGTAACTGAGCTCGGTATCTTTACACCAAATCTTGTGCCTGTTCAGGAATTACCATGTGGCTCTGTAGGTTGTATTGCGGCTAGTATTAAGAATGTAGCAGACTGTCACGTAGGTGATACGGTAACATTGGCAAACAATCCTGCAGCAGAGCCATTGCCAGGTTATCGTAAGGCTGTATCTATGGTATATTGTGGTCTCTATCCGACAGAATCTAAAGATTACGAAAATCTTCGTGATGCATTAGAAAAATTACAGCTTAATGATGCTGCCTTAGAATATGAAGCTGAAACATCCTTGGCGTTAGGTTTTGGATTCCGTTGTGGCTTCCTTGGACTTTTACATATGGACGTTATTCAAGAACGGTTAGAGCGAGAATATAATTTAACGCTCATTACGACCGCTCCATCTGTAAACTATAAGGTATATAAAACAAATGGAGAAATGCTAGAAGTAGATAATCCTGCTAAATTGCCACCTCCTACAGAAATCGACTACATTGAAGAACCTTATGTAAAAGCCACTACAATCGTACCTAAAGATTTCGTAGGTACTATTATGGAATTATCTCAAGATAAACGTGGTGAATACCAATCCATGGAATACTTAGATGAAACTCGAGTATCCGTTGTGTACCACTTGCCTTTGAGTGAAATTATTTACGACTACTTTGATAAATTGAAATCTGCTACAAAAGGTTATGCATCTCTTGACTATGAGTTGATTGGCTATAAACAGTCTCCAATGGTTAAGATGGATATTCTGTTAAATGGTGATCCAGTAGATGCGTTGTCCATTATCGTACATAAGGACCGTGCTGCTACACGAGGTCGTGCATTAGCAGAAAAATTAAAAGAATTGATTCCTCGTCAAATGTTTGAAATTCCAATTCAAGCTGCGGTGGGCACGAAAATTGTGGCTCGTGAAACCGTAAAGGCTTGGCGTAAAGACGTTTTGGCTAAATGTTACGGCGGTGATATTTCTCGTAAACGTAAACTCTTAGAAAAACAAAAAGCTGGTAAGAAACGTATGAAGTCTGTGGGCTCTGTAGAGATTCCACAAGAAGCATTTATGGCTATTCTCAAGGTTGAGGACTAATATAATGAAAACAGATTTTAACATCCTGAATCTGTCTACACTTGGGGATATGGGCTTGTATGTCCATATCCCTTTTTGTAAACAGAAATGTATGTATTGTGATTTTCCAGCCTATCAAAATTTACAAGATTATTACGAAACCTATGTTTATGCATTAGTACAAGAAATGGATTTGTGGGTTTCGGAACACCCAGAGTCTAAATCTAAACCTATTGATACTATTTATTTGGGTGGTGGTACACCTACTGAATTATCTATTCAACAGTTACAGATGATTGTAGATAAAATCAAACGTACTTTTACTATTACTGACGATTGTCATATGACTATAGAGTCTAATCCTGGTGAAGTAGATCCACAGTATCTAACTAAGTTAGTTAAACTAGGTTTTAATCGTATTAGTTTTGGTGTTCAAACCTTTGATGATAAGGCGCTTACCATGCTGCATCGCAGTCATAATGGGGAAAAGGCTAAACAAGCTGTTTATGAAGCTAAAGAGGCAGGCTTTACAGATATCAATATAGATTTGATTTATGGTTTGCCACGACAAACATTAGAAGATATTCAACATAATTTACATATCCTGAAAGATTTACCAATTAATCATATTTCTACGTATGGCTTACAAGTAGAGGTAGGAACATATTTATATCATTTAGTTCAAAAGAATCTTATTTCTATTCCTAGTGAAAGCATTGATGAATTGATGTATGACACAATGATGGAAGGATTAAAAGAGTTAGGTTTTGAACGATATGAAATTTCCAATTTCGCTAAGGATAATTCCTATAGTCGTCATAATTTAAAATATTGGCACTATGTAGACTATCTGGGCTTTGGTGCTGGTGCTCATTCCTTCTATGAGGGTATTCGCCGTAGCAACAACCGAAATGTGATGCCTTATATACAAGCTGTTGATCGATATACTATGCCTACTATCGAGACAGAGACTATTACTGTAGAGCGAGCGCAAGAGGACTTTTGCTTTTTAGCGCTTCGCACTAAGTGGGGCCTTGATGAGCAAAAATTTGACGATAGATTTGGCGCATCTGTTCATAATTTATTTGGTAATATATTAGAAGATTTAGTTACTAAAGGCTTGTTAGAGTATCAAAATGGTAGTTATCATTTAAGTTCTGAAGGGGCTAAGCATGGTAACTATGTATTTAGTCAATTTATTCGAGAGTAATTTCTCACAGTTTCTCAAAATCTAATATGTTAGTATAAATAGGATGATGATGAATAAGCATGCTAGATTTGAGGAGGAACGATGAAGACATCTGTCATAATACACGGTTTACATAATGAATTTACTTTAGATCAAATGAAGGCATGCATAGAATTAGCTGAAAAATATGGTGGATCTTTCCGCCATGTAGTAACTGGTTTACAAATTACAGGTATTGAAAAAGACGATAAGGAAAAACTTATCTCTGAATTACCAGAGGGCGTAACTACAGTTGTTCATAGAGGTGTAAATTCTTTAATTGCTTGCGTAGGTAAAGGCTATTGTAAAAATGGCCAAATGGAAACTAAAGAATTGGCTGATTATGTAGAGAGAAAACATTATGGACGAAAAACATCACACAAATGCAAAATTGGCATCAGTGGATGTGGTCGTAATTGCCCAGATGCAATGGTAAAAGATATTGCCTTTATTGGAACCTCTAAAGGTTATATGCTTGCAGTTGGTGGTAATACAGGTATTAAGCCTGAAGCAGGGACTATTTTAGCTAGAAATCTAACGGTAGAACAAGCTAAAAAAGCTGTCGATATTTTAGTTGATTGGTACGCTGAACACGGTGAACCTCGTGAGCGTATGGGTAAATTATTAGCTAGATTAGGCAATCCACTGGAAGGTATAGAGCTATAATTATTTAGTTGTATTAGTAATAAAACATCATAATCGAATAGTCCCAAAGTTCTCAGTAAAGATATCAATTTAATAAAATACATAAAAACACTTATACTATTTTATAGGTTTACTAAATTTATTAATTAGATTAAATCAATTTAATTAATAAATTTAGAAGATGACATAAAGTGAGATAGTATAAGTGTTTTCTTATTGCTATACTTTGATTTTTTGACTAATTAACCGAAAATATCCAATTGTCTTTTTGACTAAATAGATATTATTTGACTTTTTCGGTATTTTTTCGCTTGACAATTTTTGACAATGTGATAATATTATACATGCGATTAGCACTCAAAGTTTATGAGTGCTAACAAGAGGTGTCATTATGGATGAAAGAAAACAGCGCATCTTGCGAGCCATAATTGAAGACTACGTTAAATCCGCAGAACCTGTAGGGTCTCGAACGATTGCTAAGAACTATAATCTTGGCATTAGTCCTGCTACAGTACGGAACGAAATGTCCGATTTAGAGGAATTAGGCTATTTAGAGCAACCTCATACATCGGCTGGACGTATTCCTTCAGCTAAGGGCTATCGCTTATATGTTGACTCCATGTTGAGTCAACAACCTGTTCCATTACAGGATGCTGAAAAAATTGAAATGTTATGGAAACATTCCAATGGATCGACGAGTGAGCTCTTCTTAAATATGGCTAAACTACTTTCACAAGTGAGCCATAGCATGAGTTTATTCTTGGCACCAGCCCATGATAGAGCATTAATTAAATACATTCATATATTACCGCTAGATAGTCACCAAGCCATTATGGTAGTTATCACCGAAACAGGTGCACTTGATAATGAGCTGATGTACTTTGGTGAAAGTATTTCACCAGAACTTTTACAAAGTCTAGCTATGCAATTTAGCAATGCATTACAGAATGTAAGTATTGGTCATGTAACGGCTGAAGCACTTGGAAACTTATTGATTCATATGGAAGGTCCGCAGGGGATTTTATTAATCCTTTCGGAAACATTATTACGAGCTATTAATAAACGTAAGTTGTTCTATTCGGTAGGTACCACAGAGTTGTTAAATCAACCAGAGTTTAAGTCTGTTGAAAAGGTACAACCCTTGCTTTCATTAGTGGAAGAACAAAATCAATTGGGACAGTTATTAAAAGATGATTCACCAACACCAGTTAAGGTTAAGATTGGTATAGAGAATGAAACAGAAGCACTACAATCGATGAGTGTGGTACAAGCTGATTTTACTAATCAAGATCAGCCTATAGGAACTCTTGCTATTCTAGGACCAACGCGAATGGAATACGGCCGAATTATCGGTATGCTATCTCATATGAAACATATAATGGAAACTATGGTAAAAGAACAAAATAGAAAGGGCATATAATGGCTGAAGAACAAGACATTAAACAAGAAACAGTTGATGAAACAGTTGATGCTACAAATGTAGAGGAAACAACTGTGGAAGCAACTGAAGAATTTGTGGCTGATGCTGCTCAAGTATTAGAAGAACTTAAAGCCGACTTTGATAATCGCTATAAGCGTTTACAAGCGGACTTTGAAAACTTCAAGCGGCGTACTAACCAAGAAAAAGAGCAACTTGCTGGATATGTTAAAGGGGATGTATTAACAGACCTTCTTCCTGTATTGGATAACTTTGAACGGGCTGTTCAAAGTCCAGCAGAAGGGGAAGCAAAATTATTCCTCGATGGATTTATTATGATTCATCAAAACTTGATGGCAATGTTATCTAAACATGGTTTAGCTGTTATTGAAGCAGTAGGTCAACCATTTGATCCAAACTTCCATCAAGCAATCATGCGAGTACCTTCAGATGAATTTGAATCTGATACGGTATGTGAAGTATTACAAACTGGCTACACTGTTGATGGTCGTTGTATACGTCCAGCAATGGTAAAAGTTGTTGAATAGATTATAAAGTTTTAGGAGGCATATATTATGGCAAAGGTAATTGGTATTGACTTAGGTACTACAAACTCTTGTGTTGCGGTTATGGAAGGCGGCGAGCCTACGGTTATTACTAACCAAGAAGGCGCTCGTACAACTCCTTCCGTTGTTGGTTTCGCTAAAAATGGCGAACGTTTAGTTGGTCAATTGGCTAAACGTCAAGCTGTATCTAACCCTGAAAACACAATCATTTCTATTAAACGTCACATGGGTACAGACTACAAAGTAACTGTAGAAGATAAGTCTTATACTCCTCAAGAAATTTCTGCAATGATTCTTCAAAAAATCAAAGCTGATGCAGAAGCATATTTGGGTGAACCTGTTAAACAAGCAGTTATCACAGTTCCTGCATACTTTACAGACTCCCAACGTCAAGCTACTAAAGACGCTGGTGCTATTGCGGGCCTTGAAGTACTTCGTATCATCAACGAACCTACAGCAGCAGCTCTTGCATATGGCGTAGATAAAGATGAAGATGGTAAAGTTCTCGTATTCGACCTTGGTGGTGGTACATTCGACGTATCTATCCTTGAACTTGGCGATGGCGTATTCGAAGTATTAGCAACATCTGGTAACAACCATCTTGGTGGCGATGACTTCGACCAACGCATTATGAACTACTTAATCGAAGAATTCAAAAAAGAATCTGGTATCGATTTATCCAATGATAAATTAGCTGATCAACGTTTAAAAGAAGCGGCTGAAAAAGCAAAAATTGAATTGTCTGGCGTAGCTAGCACAAACATCAACTTGCCATTCATCACAGCTGATGCTACAGGTCCTAAACACTTAGACGTAACATTAACTCGTGCTAAATTTGAAGAATTGACTGCTGACTTGGTACAAGCAACAATCGAGCCTACTCGTAAAGCTATGCAAGACGCTGGTCTTTCCGCTTCTGATATCGATAAAGTATTGTTAGTTGGTGGTTCTAGCCGTATTCCAGCTGTACAAGATGCTATTAAAAAAGTATTGGGTAAAGAGCCAACTAAAAACGTTAATCCTGATGAATGTGTTGCTATCGGTGCAGCAATTCAAGGTGGTGTATTAGTAGGTGAAGTTAAAGACGTATTGTTGCTTGACGTAACTCCATTATCCCTTGGTATCGAAACAATGGGTGGTGTATTCACACGTATTATCGATCGCAACACTACAATTCCTACATCTAAATCCCAAGTATTCTCCACTGCTGCAGATAATCAACCATCTGTAGATATCCATGTATTACAAGGTGAACGTGAGTTCGCAGCAGATAATAAAACATTGGGTCGCTTTAACTTGGATGGTATTCCAGCAGCCCCTCGTGGGGTTCCTCAAATCGAAGTAACATTCGACATCGATGCTAACGGTATTGTACATGTAAAAGCAAAAGACTTGGGTACTCAAAAAGAACAAAAAATTACAATCACTTCTTCTAGCGGATTAAAAGAAGACGAAATCGATCGCATGGTTAAAGAAGCTGAAGCACATGCAGCAGAAGACAAAGCTAGAAAAGAAGAATTAGATATTAAAAATAATGCAGACTCCTTGGTATACCAAGCTGAAAAAGCATTGAAAGAACTTGATGGTAAAGGCGACACAACTTTGTTGAAAGAAGTTGAAGAAGCAAAAAATAAATTGAAAAAATCTATCGAAGCAGGCAACATCGAAGATATCAAAAAAGACAGTGAAGCTTTGGAACAACCATTACATAAATTAGCTGAGCAAATGTATGCAGCAGCACAACAAGCTCAACAAGCAGCTGGTGGTGCAGAGCAAGGTCAACAACAAACAAAATCTGATGACAATGTAGTTGATGCTGATTACACAGTAGTGGATGACGATAAGAAATAAGAAGGGTTGGTAACTAATGGCACGTGATTATTATGACATCTTAGGGGTCAGTAAAAATGCCTCTCAAGATGAAATCAAAAAGGCCTTCCGTAAAAAGGCACGCCAATACCATCCAGATGTAAATAAAGATAATCCAAAGGAAGCGGAAGCAAAATTTAAAGAAGCGAACGAAGCTTACGAAGTATTGTCTGATGAAACTAAAAAAGCTCAATATGACCAATTCGGCCACGACGCCTTCAAACAAGGAGGCGGCGCTGGCGCCGGTGGTTTCCAAGGTGGCTTTGGCGGTTTCGGTGGTCAAGCTGGTGGCTTTGGTGATATCTTTGGCGATATTTTTGGTGGCATGTTTGGCGGTGGTCGCCAGCAACAAGGTCCTCAAAAAGGTAATGATTTGCGCGAAGATATTGATATTTCCTTTGAAGATGCAGCCTTTGGTAAATCTATGGAAATAGAAGTGCATCGTCATGAAGAATGTGATCACTGTCATGGTACTGGTGGTGAACCAGGATCTCGTGTCGATACTTGTCCAAACTGTCATGGTTCTGGTCAAGAAGCGGTTATTCAAAATACTCCATTTGGGCGTATGCAATCCGTTCGCACTTGTTCTCGCTGTCATGGTACTGGTAAAAGTATTGAAAAACCTTGTTCTAAATGCCGTGGTACAGGTGAAATGCTTGCAAAACGCAAGATTTCTATCAAGATTCCAGCAGGTGTAGATAGTGGTTCTCGCTTACGTGTAGCTAATGAAGGGGAACCAGGTATTTTGGGCGGTCCTAAGGGTGACCTTTATGTATATATCTTTGTTCGTCCTCATAAGGAATTTGAGCGAAATGGTAATGATGTTATTAGCCGTGTGAATATTAGCTTTGCTCAAGCTGCTCTTGGTGCGACTATACAAGTTAACACCTTAGATGGTAAAGTAGAGTTAAAGATTCCGGAAGGTACTCAAACGGGAACGGCATTCCGCGTAAAGGGCAAAGGTATTCCATATTTGCGTAACCCTAACCAAAGAGGGGACCAACATATTGTGGTAACTGTCCAAACGCCTAAGAAGTTGACCGATACTCAACGTGAGTTATTATTACGCTTTGCAAACGAAAGTAACGAAGATGTAAATAACTTACAAGTGAGCAAAAGTCTCTTTGAAAAAATTAAGGACGCTTTGACTAAATGAACAGCTCATGTGAAGGAATGGTTTGTTCCATCACATTCCCTATAAAGGAGCATATATGCAGTGGATAGAAATATCCATTGTCTGTGAAAGAGTAGCCACCGATGAGGTGACTACTCTTTTTGACGATTACGCAGACAATGGAATTATAGAAGAAGATATTGAAAAACAACCTAATTTAATAAAATTAACGCTCTACGCTGATCCAACACTTGATGCCGATATGATTAAAGAAGACTTAGAAAAACGTCTTACAGAGGCAAATATTACGGTGAAATCAATAGATGCTCATATACTAGACGAATCTACGTGGTTAAATTCTTGGCAACAATATATTGAGCCTACAGAAATATTACCAAATATTGTAATTAAACCTGCATGGCAAGACTATGATAACGTCGACAATAAAGTAATTATAGAAATAGATTCAGACATTTCCTTTGGCACTGGTTCCCATGAAACGACTAGGACGTGTGCAGAGCTGTTAAAAGTTTATAGTGAATCTATGGATCTTGATACGGTTACATGTTTAGATATCGGTACAGGTACAGGGATACTTTTATTAGTAGCCGCCCAATTAGGAATAAAACATTTAGTAGGTATTGATATTGAGGAATACGCAGCCAATCAAGCAAAGATTAACTGTGAAAACAATGAGGTACATGCCGAAATTATTTGTGGTAATTTAGATACGGATTTTGAAGGTACTGCTCAATTAATTTTAGCTAATTTAACGGTTGACCCTTTAAAGATATTATTACCACAAATAGGTAAGAAACTTGAAGATAATGGTATTTTAATCATTAGTGGTATTATTGATGATCGGTATGATGAAATCTTGCCATATATCACTGAACATTGGCATATTATAGAGGAACGCGTGGCGGGCCCTTGGCATACCTTTGCGTTAAAAAAGCTATGAAGAAAATATTTATCCCTACACCATTAGATGAAATAATACAATTACCAAAAGATGTGACACATCATGTGTTACATGTATTTCGTCATAATATGGAGAAACCCATTACTGTAACGGGCAGTGATAATCGTTGTGGTATTTATCAGATTATCGAAGAAGTTGATGGTCTAGCACAAGCTAAACTTATTGAATATGTCGAGTCTGATGTATCATCATATCGAACTATTCTTGTTCAATCCTTATTGAAAGGCGAAAAGTTAGAATGGGTATTACAAAAAGCGACGGAGTTAAATGTAGATACCATTTATCTTGTATCTACCGCAAACTGTGTAGCTAAATATGATGATAAGAAACTACAATTAAAAGTCAGTCGTTGGGAAAAAATTATGTTAGAAGCAGCCCAACAATGTGGGCGTAATCAACTGCCCACACTTGTGGTAGGTGAAAAGCTTTCACAAGTACTTGCAATCGAGGATGATGCATTTAAACTAGTAGCTTATGAAAATGAAGAGGGTCATACTATTAAGACTGCACTTGAATCAATACATAGTAATCAAAATATAACTGACATTCTCATCTGTATTGGTCCTGAAGGGGGCTATCAAGAGAAGGAAATCAATGCTATTATAGAGAGTGGTGGAAAATCAGTTTCTCTTGGTAATACTATTTTACGAGCAGAAACTGCTGCCATTGGATCATTAGCGATGATTCAATATGAATTAGAACTATAAATTAAACAAGAATAGAGAGGTGCAATGAAAACCGTTGCTTTTACAACCTTAGGCTGTCGTGTCAATCAGTATGACACAGATGCTATGAAAGGTTTATTTTTACAAAATAATTACGAAGCCGTAGACTTCGATGAAAAAGCTGATATATATGTAATTAATACATGTTCTGTAACCAATATGGGGGAAAAGAAATCCCGTCAATTGATTCGGAAAGCAAAACGTCAAAATGAAGATGCTTATGTAATCGTTACTGGTTGTTATGCTCAGCTTGATCCAGATGCGATTGCTGCTATTGACGGTGTTAACCTTGTGATAGGTACCAATAATCGATCTAAAATCGTTGAGCTAGTGGAGCAATTAGAATCTACAGAACGTCAAATCAATGCTGTTAGAGATATTATGAAAGAGTCCAATTTTGAGGAAATGCCATTATTTGGTAATGAATCAGATAAGGCTCGAGCTTTCATGAAAATTCAAGAAGGCTGTAATAACTATTGCTCTTTCTGCATCATTCCATATACTCGTGGTAAACTGAAATCTCGTAAAATTGAAGATATCGTAGAAGAAGCTAAGCGTTTAGTAGACCATGGCTTCCACGAAATCGTACTAACAGGTATTCATTTAGGTAATTACGGCGTAGAATTACCAGGTAGACCTACCTTGGCTGATGTAGTAAAAGCCTTATTAGAAATACCTGAGTTATATCGTATTCGTTTTGGATCCATTGAATCTGTTGAGGTTTCAGATGAGCTTGTAGAATTAATGGCTACAGATAAACGAGTATGTCCAAACCTTCACTTACCATTACAAGCAGGTTCTGACCATGTGTTGAAATTAATGAGACGTCACTATACATTACAAGAGTATAAAGATCTCATTGCCAAGTTGCGTTCTCGCATTAAAGATTTATCTATTACGACTGATATCATTGCAGGTTTCCCACAAGAAACAGATGAAGATTTTGAAGAAACATTGAATACAGTACGTGAAATTGGGTTTACCCATATTCACGCTTTCCCATATTCTATTCGTGAAGGTACACCGGCTGCAACTATGCCTGATCAAGTACCTGAGGCCGTTAAAAAGACTCGTGTTGCACTGTTAAATGGTCTTAGTCAAGCAGGTTATGAAGCATACGCTAAGTCTCGCATTGGTAAACCTGGTGAGATTCTCATCGAAAAGGAAGAGAATGGATACTATATGGGCTTAACAAATGAGTATGTAAATGGTAAAGTGAAATCTGATGGATTACATAAAATTGGTGATCTTATAGGCGGAACTGTTGTTGGTTTAGAAGATAATTATTTAATTATTGAATAAGGAGTCTAATTATGAGCGATTGCATTTTCTGTAAAATTATTAATGGTGAAATTCCTTCCAATAAAGTATTAGAAAACGATAAATTCTATGCATTCCATGATATTCAACCGGTGAAAAAGGTGCATGTTCTAATCGTGCCTAAAAACCATGTATCTAATATTGCACATCTTACAGAAAAAAATGCTGACTATGTAGAAGGTTTGTTACCATTTGTTCGTGATGTAGCAAAAGAATTAGGTATTTCTAAAGATGGTTATCGCTTGATTTTTAACACTGGTGGTAAAGCTGGTCAAACTGTATTCCATATGCATGCACATCTATTAGGTGGCGAGGAAATGGGCTGGCCAGAAGCTTAACATTGTGTATAATGTATTATTTTTATAATACCTATTAAAATTCCTATAAAATATACCGGAAAATATTGACAACATATATACCTATACATATAATATTATATGTGCGTATGTAAATTATCAGCACTTCCCGAGATTATTTTTGGAGGGAGGGATATAGATGTCTGAAATCAAAGTCGGTAAAAACGAAACGCTTGAAAGTGCTCTTCGTCGATTCAAACGCTCCTGCCAAAAAGCGGGTGTTTTGTCTGAAGTAAGAAAACGTGAACACTACGAAAAACCAAGCGTAAAAAGAAAGAAAAAATCTGAAGCAGCAAGAAAACGCAAATTCAGAGCATAAGATGATTACCCTAATTCTGCCTTTTCATGGCTTCATGAAATCCAGAATTGGGGTTTCTTTATTTTATAAACAAGGAGGCTTACTATGAGCTTAAAAGATCAATTAAAAGAAGATATGAAAGCGGCTATGAAAGCTCGTGAAGAAGGAAAAACTGCTTTATCTGTAATTCGTATGGTTAATAGCGCTATTAAAAATACAGAAATTAACGACAAGGTAGAACTTGATGATAATGGCATTCTTGGTATTTTAGCCAAAGAAATGAAGACTCGCCAAGACTCTTTAGCTGAGTTTGAAAAAGCTGGCCGTGAAGATTTAATTAGTCATGTTAAAGAAGAAATGGCAGTATTACAAAAATACTTACCAGAACAGCTTTCTGAAGATGAAATTCGCACAGTTGTAAAAGAAGCAATAGCTGCGTGTGGTGACAGCGTAAATATGGGTAATGTTATGAAACATGTTATGCCTAAAACTAAAGGCCGTGCAGATGGTAAAGTAGTTAATAATATTGTTAAAGAATTACTTGCTTAATGATATCGTTAAATTTACTATGACTAACTAATTGTATTGAAAATACATTGATTCTAATATAGCTTTTAAAAGATAAAAATTCTATAGAAGTTTATTGACATATATTTTCAACATATGATAATATGAACTCAACAAAATAATTAGTCAACGATGACTCCACTTTAGATATATGTAAGCGTATATCTATTTGTTGGAGTCTTTTTATTTTAGGAGGAACAGATATGGCTAATACTAATCATGAATTATTGTATTATATTCCTGCAGGCCAATACGGTAAAGAAGGTGTACTCGCATTATTAGAACAGCATCCAGAAATTAAATTCGTATCTCTAGTAGGTATTGATTTAGCAGGTAATGATACAGATGAAAAAATTCCTATGTCTGCCTTCTTTGATGACTATGAATCCTTCTTTGAAGGTCGTGCAGTTCAAACAGATGGTTCTTCTGTAGTATTAACAAATATTGCTACATTAAATAATGCTCGTGTAGATATGTGGGGTGACCCAAGTGTAAACTGGTTCGTAGATTACAACTATGAAAATATTGATCCTGCAACAGGCTTACCAACTGGTACACTACGTATTCCTGCTTTCTTGATGCACAATTACCGTTACGTAGATTCTCGTTCTATTTTGAAACGCAGCTGTGACTATGTAAAAACTGAATTATTAAATTTAATTAAAGAACATGGTTTGCCAGGTATGCCACATGTTAAATCTGATGATGTAGTAGATATTATTTTTACATCCGCTACAGAGTTAGAGTTCTGGGTTAAAACGCCTGCTAGAACAGTTACTAAGAAAGAATTATCTGTATCTCAAAAATTACAAGAACAATATTGGCAACGTACACATGGCACCGTTCGTACTGCTTTAGAACAAGCTGTTGAACGTCTTGATAAATATGGCATGGTTGCTGAAATGGGCCATAAAGAGGTAGGTGGCGTTAAAGCTAAACTTGACGAGTTCGGTCATGAAGCTGTTGTACTTGAACAATTAGAAATTGACTGGAAATTCTGTAATAATCCATTACAAACTGCAGACAATGAATTGCAAGCCAGAATTATAGTACGTGAAGTGTT
This sequence comes from Veillonella sp. oral taxon 158, assembly GCF_018376515.1. Lineage (NCBI taxonomy): Bacteria > Bacillati > Bacillota > Negativicutes > Veillonellales > Veillonellaceae > Veillonella > Veillonella sp. oral taxon 158. The sequence continues at coordinate 236,900 of NZ_JAHABE010000001.1, forward strand.
CCGTGAAAATGGTCTTGATGTAACCTTTAATGCTAAACCAATTATCGGCGTTGCTGGTTCTGGTGAACATACTCACTTTGGTGTAATGGCAAAACTTAAATCTGGTAAATTAGTTAACTTATTTAGCCCAGAAGATATGCGTAAAGAGGCTTGTAGCTCTTTGGGTATTGGTGCAATTATGGGTCTCTTAAAACATTATGAGGCTATTAATCCATTCATTAGCTCCACAACAGACGCTTTAAACCGCTTAAAACCAGGCTTCGAAGCACCAGTATGTATTGTAACATCCTTTGGTACCGATCCATCCGAACCAAATCGTAACCGTACAATTCTTTGCGGTTTAATTCGCGATATCGACAATCCAATGGCTACACGTTTTGAATTGCGTTCTCCAAATCCATACACTAATACATATACTGCATTATCATTGATTTTCGTTTCTGCTTTTGATGGTATGAAATATGCTATTACTTGTGGTAAAACTCAAGCTCAATTATTAGCTGAAATTTCTAAAGAAGTTGGCGAATCAGCAGATTATCTTGATACTAATCGCGCTTACCGTACAGAAAAAGATGTATTTGATGATTTCACACAAGAAGAACGTAATCAAATGTTTGGCGTAGCACCTGCTACTGTATGGGAAAATGTACAAGGTTACTATAACAATCCTGAATTAGTAGAAACATTATCTCAAGGTGATGCTTTTGCTAAAGATTTGATGGAATCCTTCATCGCATCTATTTTAAAACGTTGGGAACTTGTTCTAGCTAATCGTTTGATCCCAAATAATCTCGATGCAGTTCGTAATATGGTTGCTATTCACACAGATAGTCGTAACAGCGTAGATGATAAACGTTTTGCTGAAGTTAACGATTTACGTTTCTACCTTGCTAAAGATAGTGATGATCGCAAATCTTTATTCACGCGTTTAACAGAAGCTTTAAATGCTGGTGAATATGACTTAGCGTCTAAATTACAAATTGAAATGAATGATAAAATGGAAGAACTAGAGGCTAAATACGCTAATTACGCTAAAAATATATTCTAAGATAGTAGGCCATATTTAAATCATATAACATGAAAATGAAAAAGAGACTCTACCAATAGGTAAAGTCTCTTTTTCATTAGAACTATAATATGGTCTTTATATATAGACGAACAAATATATAATATTATCCTTTATTATTAAGGAATCTTTCTACTAATACTAAACAACATACTAATACAAAAATAGAAATAGACCATAATAACATATCTAAAGCCGATTCATGATCTATAATGAGTAACCGAACTAATGCAGTAATGCCAATATATAAGAAGAAATCAAGAGGGAAATGGAAGTTGTTCTTAAAATACTTTACGATGAGTGCAATAAACTCAAAGTAAAGGAAGAAGGTAATTAATTCTTCAATCAATAAATCATATGTGCTATAGCCTTGAATATTAGCCCACGCAATGAAACCAAAGTTTATTAAACTATTAATCATTGCAATGCATAGACCAATGCCCACACCTATAAGGGCAATATTTTTAATGGTTAATAGAAGACGAGAAATACGAATCCACATAAATACTCCAATTAAAATATAATTACAACACAACACATAAAAAAGACCGTACACCGTACGGTCTTTTTAACGTCTATATAATATAAACGAATTAATAATCTAACAATTAGATATCAGCTTTAATAGCTTCTAATGCAGCGTCAAAGTTAACTGCTTGAGTTACTTCAGGTACGTATTCAACATAAGTTACTTTGTTGTCTTTGTTGATTACTACAACACCACGAGATAAAAGACGAAGTTCTTCGATCAAGAAACCATAGTTTTCACCGAAGGAAGCATCTCTGTGGTCGGATAAAGTAATAACTTTATCTACGCCAGCAGCACCACACCAACGTTTTTGAGCGAATGGCAAGTCCATAGATACTGTCAATACTACAACGTCTTCGGAAAGAGAAGTTGCATCTTGGTTGAACCAACGAGTTTGAGCGTCACAAACGCCTGTATCAAGGGAAGGAACAACGGAGATAACTTTTACTTTACCTTCGAAATCTTTTAATGTTTTAGGTTGTAAGTCATTGCCAATTACTGTGAAGTCTGGAGCTTGTTGACCTACTTTAACTTCTGGACCAACTAATGTGATAGGGCCACCTGCAAATGTTACTACGCCAGTACGTTTTTCCATGTTGTATTCCTCCTAAGAGTTTTAATTCCAATTTATTAAAGATACGTTTTGTATCTATGCATAGTATAACACTTACATTACTATAAGTAAACTAAAAAATTCGATATAGTGTAATTATACGTATAGGTGTATTAATGAATAGCCGAAAAATGTGTATACTATAAAGAGTACATTTACATCAATATTACTTTAATTTATATATACTAATTTATGATTCGAATTTTTATTCTATTCAATTAGTAGTAAATCACTATTAAGGTATCTAATATTTAAAAACATAGTGTGTTTGAGAGGGCCTATGAAACCTATAAATTTATTTATGCAATTTTTCCGCCGTGAGGGGTGGATATATGCCATTGGTTTAATAATGCTGATGGCTATAGATGTAGCTTTTTTATTTGTACCTCAATTTATCGGCAATGCCATAGATACATTGAGCAATAATAAAGAAGGTTTAGTGAATTATATTTTTTATTTTATTTTGTTATTTATCATTATTACTATTTTAAAGGTAATCTCTCGTAGAACCTTATTAGGCTCTATTCGACGTATGGAATATCTTTTTCGTGAAATTCTATGTAGCCAAGCTTTGCAAGTAAAAACCACTTATTATGAATCTAATGGGCCAGGTAAGGTTATGGCGCTTATGACCAATGATGTTACATCATTACGCGTTGCACTTGGTTTAGGCGTAATGATAGTAGTAGATATTGTATTCTATTCCATTGTAGGATCTATAATTTTAATTCAAAAGATAAATGGTGTGTTAGCTTTTAAAATCATGACACCTATATTTTTTATTATCGTTGCAATCTTTGTATTAGGTAGAAAATTAAGAGCTAAACAACGTAGTGCTCAAGCTACATATAGTGATATGACAGAGTTTGGGCAAGAACTATTTCAGGGAATTGATGTTATTCGCGCATTTAATCGTGAAAGCATCATTTCAAAGTCCTTTGAAAAAATCAATAAACTTAACTATAAGAAAAATATGGACGTTGCCTTGTTAGATGCTATATTAACACCATTAACAAGAATTGCTCCGTTCATTTGTATTAGTATAAGCATCTTTATTTGTGGGCACTTAGCTGTAGAAGGCAAAATGACTATAGGTGAGTTTGTAACCATCAACTCGTTTATCATGTTGATTGTAGGCCCGTTAATTGGTTTTGGTGGTCTTATTTCAATTGTTCAAAAAGGTTTAGCCTCCTTAGATCGCATTATGGATTTTATGCAGTTGCCCACTGAAACAATAGAGGATAGTGTAGACGTATTAGCCCTTGAAGATATTCACGTTCGCTATTTAGATTTTAATTATGAAAACTCTAAAGGTCATGCATTATCTCAAGTGACTACCACCATACCTAAAGGTTCTTTTATCGGGTTAGTGGGTAAACCAGGTTCTGGTAAAAGTACTTTATTTAAATTGCTAATTGGATTACAAGAATGTCCTGAAAAATCTATCTATTTTGGCAATCAAGATTTGACGAATATACCATTAGCGAAACTTCGGAATTCCATTGCCTATGTACCAACTCAATCTTACTTATTAAGTACTACCATTTCAGATAATATAAAATTTGGTAAAGAGTTACCTATGCACGAAACTGTGGAAGTGGCAGCGAAAAAGGCCGATTTATACAGAGATTTGGGCGATTTGCTAAACAATGATTTACATAAGTTAGCTGAAGAAGGTCAAGACTTATCAGGTGGACAAAAGCAACGTATTAATATGGCACGTGGTTTCTACAAAAATGCACCATATTTATTGCTAGATGATTGTTTTTCTGCTTTAGATGCTGTAACAGTTACAACCATATTAGATACTTTAAATAATGTAAAAGATCAAACTATTCTATGTATTTCACAGCGTTTAGAGGTTATAGAGAAAGCAGATAAAATCCTTGTATTTGATGAGGGTCGTATTGTAGAAGAAGGTACTCATGAAGAATTATTAGCTAATAAGGGCTTATATTTCACCTTATATGAAGCGCAGAAAGGAGGGGCTCATCATGAAAAAGCGTAATTTAAAAAATGATTGGGCTTTATTCTCCTATATAACTGCGTATATTAAGCCTTATTTGGGTATTTTATTGTTAGCTACCATTGCGCTAGCCGGCAATTTAATACTTTTGCTTTTAAGACCTTATTTAACTAAGCAAGTTATTGATCTCGGCTTTGCTACTAATGATATTAATGTTATCGAATATTATGCTGTAATATATGGTCTTACTATTATTGGTAGTGTGTTATGTATATTTGTAGAAAATTATTTTTTGAAAAGCTTTGGACAAAAGATTATTTATAATATACGTGCCATTATATTTCAAAAGATACTTCATAAGTCCCATGATGAGTTTTATAAATTACCCATTGGTAATTGGGTGACTCGTATCACAAATGATGTAGAGTCATTGCGCACTTTATATACAGATGTATTACTGAATTTAGCGAGTAGCGGTTTAATGATCATCGGTATTTTAGGATTCATGTATGCTATTAATGTACCTTTAGCAATTATCATGACGATTTTATTACCAATAATGGGCGTAATTATTTGGGTATTCCAAAAGTTTTCTCGTAAAGCATTCCGTCAAGTTCGCCGATCTGTAGCGGCCTCTAATGCGAGCATTAAAGAGCTATTAAACTACATAGTCATTGTCAAATCTTATGGCGGTGAAAAAGACATCGAAGAACGTTACAATACGGTTAATAAAGGCTTTTTAGAAGCAGGCCTTTTTGAAGTTACTACGTTTTCTATTTTTAGACCGCTCGTAGATGGTCTATTCTTTGTGGCACTAATCGTAATTTTTACTACTACAAATGTAATAGATTCGGTGGCCGATGCTGGTACTGTTTTTGCTTTCATCCAATACATGGATCGATTCTTCCAACCATTAAAAGAAATTGCTGATAAATATAATTCTCTACAAAGTGCATTAGCTGGGGCGGAAAGATTAGTTCCTTTATTAGAGGAAGAGGATCGTCAAATCGCCAATGAAGTTCCTCGTGAATTTAAACATATAGAATCTATTGACTTTGAACATGTATGGTTTTCTTATGACAATAACGATGTATACGCATTAGAGGACTTTACGTTAAGCATTAAGGCAGGTGAATTTGTAGGCATCGTAGGCCCTTCAGGTAGTGGTAAATCAACGCTTTTATCCTTGTTAATGGGGCTCTATAAACCTACTAAGGGAGCAATCTATATCAATGGCATTGATATTGCAAATTATGATAGTTCCGTACTGCGTCATTTGATGGGGTATGTTTTCCAGCAAGCGTATCTATTTAAAGGTTCTATAAAGGATAACTTAACACTTTTTGATACTTCTATTTCATATGATGATATGGTAGCTGCAGCGAAACAGGTAAATTTAGATAGTATGATTGAACAATTGCCAGAGGGTTATCATACACCTGTAGGTTATTTAGGTTCCTTGTTATCTGATGGACAAAAGCAATTATTGGCATTTGGACGCACTCTAATAAGAAATACACCTATTTTATTGTTAGATGAAGCTACAGCCAATATTGATAGTCATACGGAGAAACAAATTCAAGCTAGTATTGAAAATATTCGTGGTAGCAAAACCATTGTAAGCATTGCTCATCGACTTTCTACGGTACAGGATGCTAATAAAATAGTGTATATGGAATATGGTAAAATAATAGAAAAAGGATCTTTTGAAGAACTTATCAATTCAAAAGGTGCCTTTTATAATCTCTGGAGTAATCAACAAAGCGGGAGTTAGTATGGAATTTATCCAATCGAAAGATAATAAAACTATAAAGCACATTATCGCTTTAGGTCAGCGTAAGAATCGTCAAAAAAGTGGGGAGTATATTGTTGAAGGCATCCGCTCTATACGTGATATTGCAGCTATGGGTGCAGTCAAAACAGTTGTTATTCGTGAGTCTAAAGCACAAGATAAAAATGTATTAGATTTATTAACCTTAGATTCTGTTCAATCTGCACATACGTATATAGTTCAAGATCCTGTGTTTGATAAAATAGATAATACTGTAAATGGGCAAGGTGTTGTGGCCATAGTATCAAAACCTAAACACAATATTGAAAGTGTTTCTATCGAGGATGGACTATATATTACATTAGATGGTGTTCAAGATCCTGGTAATTTAGGTACCATTATTAGAACTGCTGTTGCGGCAGGTGTAAAAGGTATATTTTTGATGAAAGGTACTGTAGATCCTTTTAATGATAAAACGGTACGTAGTACAATGAGTGCTTTACATAAAATACCTTTATACGAGGATGTTACTTTGTCTATGTTACATGATATTGTGGCTGAATCAAATATGACTACTTATGTTACAGCTTTAGAAGATTCAGAGCCTTATCATTCTGTGAATTATGCTAAACGAACTATGTTAGTATTAGGTAACGAAGGTAATGGTGTGACACCAGAGGTGATGAATCTTTGCACTAATCGCATCATGATTCCTATGTATGGAGATATGGAATCATTAAATGTAAGTGTAGCAGCTGCATTATGTATGTATAAGGTTCAAGAGCAATTGATGAGTTAAATTCGTACTAATAAATACTACTGTATTTTTTATATAGTATTAATTTATATAGGACATAACACCTATAATTTATGCTTCGTAAAATGTATTTAATTTTATATTTATTATAAAAATTGCTTAGTTGTAAATTGAAACTGAACACATAAAAAATCCATATTAGTACAAGTGATAAGATTAGAGTATCAAATTCGCAATCAATCACGAGGTACTAAT
>NZ_JAHABE010000028.1:0-2087 GCF_018376515.1 Veillonella sp. oral taxon 158
GATCCACCTGTTCCCATCTCGAACACAGTAGTTAAGCTCATAAACGCCGAAAGTACTTGGCTGGAGACGGCCTGGGAGGATAGGAAGCCGCTGATTAAGTATAAAATAGAGGGCCAACCCTAAAGGGTTGGCCCTCTATTTTTGTGCTCTAACGAGCACAGCTTTCATACCTACTAGAGCCGTCTCCAGCCAAGGTTGTAGAGGTTATATCTATGTGTATTCATCAATACAGACGGCGTGGGAAGGGTAGGGTGTGAGGCCACAGAGGAGCGTAGCGACGTATGGGGCCCACACATCACCTTCGACGAAGCCCTAAAATGTATGCTGTACATTAAACTATTGTATTATATGTTGCCATGGGCGAGTGTGATAGGAAGCCGCGTCTAGTGGTAGGAGGTAAAATAAATCTACACGGTAACGCGGCACAATGTGCCAATGTTACCGAACCTTAAATCATGTGATTAACTCTAAATTTATGAAAATAAGATATTTCATAGACTTCTATGATAATCTTGTGAGGGATTTTGTTGATAATACTGATATACTTGTGGTATTCTCATTATGTATGAAAGTAGATGGGAGTGATTATTTTATATGTATAAATATGGCAAGTGCTGTATTAAAAAGTTTTTATATTTCGTTGTTGCATGTATTGCAATATTAGCTGTTTCCATTGGGATTATGTGGGGACTGTCTGCTCATTATAAATTATATGGTGTGCCGGTACTCAATTATCACCAGATAAATGATGAAAAGCACTCTGCTTTAACACTGCATGTAGATCAATTTAAGGAGCAGATGGAATATCTCCATAATCATGGATACAACACGATTACATTAGATCAGCTATACGATTATTTGCAAAATGGTACAGAATTACCAGATAAGCCAATTGTTATTACCTTCGATGATGGTTATGTAGATAATTATAAACATGCTTTGCCTATATTAAAGGAATACGATATGAAGGCTACATTGTTTATGATTAGCGATGCAGCGAATACGCCTGGTTTCGTTAGTACGGAGCAAATGCGAGAAATGGAGGCAGCAGGCTTTGATATTCAAGGTCATACAAATCATCACAAGATACTAACCCATATGGACCCAACGGAGTTGCCAGATGCAATCTTAGGTGGTAAAACCTCTATGGAAGGTATTCTAGGGGAGCCTATCGTTTATTTAGCCTATCCAGGTGGTTTTAATGATATGCTCGTTCAGTATGTTACGAAGCAATCTGGTTATAAGATGGCTTTCACCGTTCAACCAGGTACAGTTAAGCCTGGAGATAATCTCTATGCCTTAGATCGATTAGCTATATTCCAAGGTGATACACCGTATTTATCTTTCTGGTTGCGCCTACATTGCGCACCATTTATTAAGTATTCTTGGGCATTGCGTGATACATTACGCGATAATGGATGGCCAACCTTGGCATCTATTTTGCCTTTATTTTAGGAGGAATTATGTCTTACGAAGTTGTAGCAAGACCATTACGTGTTGCGGTGTTAACTGTTTCTGATACTCGTACATTGGAAACTGATAAAGGGGGCAACAAGGTTCAAGAGTTTTTAGAGCAAGCGAATCATATTGTGGCAGAACGCAAAATTGTTATTGATGATTATGATTCTATTAGAAACGCTATGATTCCGTGGTGCAATGATGAATCTATCGATGTAATCATCTCTACTGGTGGCACCGGTATTGCCATGCGCGATGTCACAATTGAGGCTGTAAATAGCTTGTATGAAAAGCATATTCCTGGCTTTGGTGAAATCTTTAGATATCTTTCCTACACAGAAGATATCGGCACAAAAGCGATGGCTTCTCGTGCGGAGGCTGGAGTGAACAATAATACATTGATGTTCTCTGTCCCTGGTTCTGTAGGTGCTGTGACATTGGCTATGAGTAAACTCATCATTCCTGAAATGGCGCACCTCGTTCGGGAAATTACAAAATAATATGTTGAGACTGCTCATAATGAGCAGTCTTTTTTGTTATTGTCTTTAGACTGGTTCGCGACGTAGTCGCGAATCATAAAACCACCCGCTATGCGGGTGCGGCAACGAAAGTTATACAAAAAAATCACC
>NZ_JAHABE010000029.1:0-1875 GCF_018376515.1 Veillonella sp. oral taxon 158
CCATAAGCTCCCCCTCTATAATCTTGACGCCCTTATATTCACATAAACGTCTCAGTATTTCACGTAAACTATTTCTGTATTGATTATATATAACTTTACATCTATACTTAGGTGTAAATACTATGTGGTATTTGCATAACCATTTTGTGTGCGCAAGGATCTGTGTCTTTGTTGCCATATAAAATCACCTTTCTTTTGCATATAATGTGGCTTAAACACCTACATCATACTTAAGCAAGGTGATTTTTTTGTATAACTTTCGTTGCCGGCCCCGCATAGCAGGTGATTTAATGATTCGCGACTACGTCGCGAATCAATCTAAAGACAATAATAAAATACCACATCATATAGGACAAAAACTCCTATATGATGTGGTATTAATTTTCTTTATAATCCACTTAATCACTACATATTAAATGTAATATTACTTTTAGGATTCTTCAATTTTGGAAAGCCATATACCTCCAACGCATGTAAAATCTTTTGAATATTTTCTTTGATACTATCTTTAGAAACAGGTATAGAACTCACTATATATATAATGCCATCCACTTTTGCAGGATAAATGCTTACAACACAATCATGACTATGTATGATACGAAGCAGATATACATCATAGGTAGACTCAACATAAAAATCAAACTCCTGATTTTCATGTATTACATCAGGTGTATCATGTACTGGTGCTACTGTACAATCAGATATTTGAAAAGAATCTGAATCAAAATGCACTCTACAATTATGTTTTCGTTTCATTCGTTCAAGTCGTTCATCTATCATGTTTCACCACATCACTAATTAGTCGCCCCAAGTCTATGGCATTTTTAGAGGTAATAACAGGCTTACCAGTTCTAGCTTCAATCGATTTACGTGCATCACCAGCAATAGAACCACCATCTTGAGCAACTTGTTTATTCTCGTCTAATCCTTGAGGATTAATTGCCTCCGCAATATCCTTTGTAGCCGTTTCGGCTAACATATTTAAGATAAGTTCTGTAGTAGACATATTATCTCGTAGATTTTCTTTTTTTAGCCCCTTAAAGTCCTTATATTCTCTAGTCGTCATTCCAGACCAAGCTTTAGAGATTTCATTCGTTAGGATAGCATATTCATTACCAGCTTTAACACCATGATCTTGCCAAGTATCGGTTAATTCTTTACGAACCTGAATGGCCTGTAATCGTTGATTAATCCATTCTCGGCTATAGCCCTTACGCGCATATCCTTCTAAGGCTCTATCTATAGTTAGCTCTGGGTCAATTATTTCATCAATACGCTCTTTACCAACTTCTGCTAACCACATTTTAAAAGGTTCTGCCTTAGGCGATGGAACAGATTGTATGATACGGAAAATACCTTGCATATCGGCAACATCTGTTAATCGCATTTTACCATCTGGAGCTTTCAATTTTAACTGTCGACAAATTGTCGACAGTTCACTTTTCTCTTCTTCTGACATACGTTTTTTCACTCGATACCAATAATCACGCGGATTATTGCTTTCAGTCAGAGAACCTACAACATCCACTATACTAAAATACCACTCGTCCCTTTCATTATCCCACACAGAACGAATTTGACTACCTTCAAACATCTTTATATCATCACTCATACATCTTCCTCCTTTCTTTAAAAACAAATATATGTTCTATATTATTGTCTATAGTATACGCCTTTTAGCATAAGAAACAAAGATATTTTTAGCTTCCCTTACATTATCATATTTCGTTTGACTTATAGTAGTATAATATAAGTATAAAAACTAGGAGATGATTACTATGAAATTTACTAAACGTATACTCATCATGACTGCTTTAGCCGTGACTGCTGTAGTGTCCACAGGATTTGCTTACGATTATGTATGCAATAATTCTC